>CAZZHL010000394.1:0-1502 GCA_964653945.1 uncultured Pirellulales bacterium | reverse complement strand
ACCTTATATTCCTTTAGTATAGAAAACTGGAAAAGACCCAAAACAGAAGTCAATTCCCTAATGCACCTCTACACCCAATACCTCGCCGAGATTCGCCCTACGCTTATGAAAAACAACGTCAAACTGGTTCACCTCGGCAGACTGGCTCAACTGCCCACTGCGGTAAAAAAAGAACTCGCAAAAACTATAGAATTGACCTCCGCCAACACGGGCATGATACTTGCCTTGGCGTTAAACTACGGTGGCAGAGTCGAGATAATAGATGCAGCAAAAAAAATTGCTCAAAAATACAAAAATGGACAACTCGGCCTCGAAGATATTGACGAACAGTGCATAAGCCGGCATCTATACACCGCCGGCCTGGCTGAACCGGACCTTTTGATACGCACTGCAAATGAAATGAGAATCAGTAACTTCCTGCTCTGGCAAATCTCGTACAGTGAATTCTATGTTACAAAAACTCTTTGGCCCGATTTCAAAAAGTCAGATTTGGAAAAGGCGATACTCGCTTACGCAAAGCGAAATCGACGTTTCGGCGATATCAAACTGCAACTAAAAAGCATTTGACAGCAACCAGGCAGGTCTGACCAACTGTTAACAACTATGCTCAAATATAGATTGGTTTTTGGTACATTGATGACGGCATTTTTTGCCGCCATAGTTATTTTCGACGGCTGGATGGATGGTACCCTGACAGCTTCGACAGCCGACAAACCGGTGCAGGGAACAATCCTTTGTATCCTCATTGCCTTGTTAGTAATCCCTGCCCAGCTGGAGCTGTCAAAACTTGCCGCGGCAAAAAATTTAAAGATTTTCACACCCCTCGCAATCATTGCATCGATCTTATTCGCAACCAACTGGTACTGGCTGCAATTTTTCCAAATCGAATCCCGGATTTGTCTATATTTCATCCCTGCGTTTGTATTGATGGCGTTGCTCTTATATCAATATATCCGCTATGGCACTTCAGCAGTGTTAGCTAATTGTGGAGCAAGCTATTTTTCTATTATTTATCTTGGGCTTTTAGGCGCCTTTGTACTTGCCGTGCGGATTGACTTCGGCCCCTGGGCATTGCTGATGTTCGTTTTTGTTGTAAAGTCTGCCGACATAGGGGCTTACTCGTTTGGGAGCATTTTTGGCAAACACAAATTTTCGCCTCAAATCAGCCCCGGTAAGAGCTGGGAAGGTATGGCCGGTGCCGTAGCAACCGCAACTATAGTCGCTATTCTCTTTGCCATAAGTTGTGATATAATGGTTTGGTGGTTAGCAGTAATCTTTGGCTGTTGTTTTGCCTTTATCGGCCAAATGGGTGATTTGGCTGAGTCTATGATAAAGCGAGACGCAGGACTAAAAGATTCAGCAAGCAGGGTGCCGGGCTTTGGCGGAATTTTGGACATTATTGATTCACCGCTGCTGGCGGCACCGTTTGCATATTTGTTCTTTATATTCAGCTCTCGATAGAGAAAAACTTTGGAAGTTACCATACAATTAGATTCACCTGG
>CAZZHL010000393.1:0-1584 GCA_964653945.1 uncultured Pirellulales bacterium | reverse complement strand
TCATAAGACGGCATTATCGCTAATAAAAGCCGTATAGTAAAGCAAAAATTCGACACTGGATGCTGGTTGCAAGGTGGAAAGAAGGGATTTGTAAAACAAGGGCCATTCAGCTAAATAGAGCTAAAAAGTGCGTCCATAGAAGGAGGGGATTAAAGTTGACATTTCTTGTATATTTTGCTATCATAAGAAATAATAATAAACCATCGTGCTTGAGGTCTATTAAATGGGTGATACCGATACATTTAGAATTCTGCTGGTAGGCGATGTAAATCAGGTCTTTTTAGATGCCGATGCTGTCGCCAAAAATCGCTATGAGATTTGTGACAATATATCTGATGCTATTGATGTAGCTTCTAAGGACAATTTTGCATCAATTGGAGTAGTGATGTACGGAACATCCAAATTGGAATCTGCTTTAAAGGCCCTGAGGGAAAAATGTGATGCGAGGATTATTCTTCTGGCGCAGATGTATGAAGAGCCGATAGCAATTAAACTGGTCGGCTCGACTTTCAATGGCGCAACTTTGGCAGATGATTATTTGATTTGTCCGATCGAAGCAAATGGGTTTAACGGGTCCCTTATACCTTCGCAAGCTCATACAGAAACAGGTACTATTTCTCCTGTAACTTTCGATACAACGATAGAAAAGAAAATAAGAGCGCTCGAAAAAATGGCTACAGAGGATGATTTAACAGGCCTGAAGAACAGAAGATATATATGGGAGTTTTCCAGGCAGATTATAGAACGCGCAAGAGCAACAGATGAGCAGGTGACGCTGCTTGTTTTCGATATTGATAACTTCAAACATTATAACGATGTTTACGGCCATTTAGCAGGTGACGAGATTTTAAAACAAGCAGCTGTTCTGATGCGGCGGTGCTGTCGTAAACACGACGTGGTTGGAAGGATTGGCGGTGATGAGTTTGCAGTGGTTTTCTGGGATGGTGGTCAGGTTAAACCGTCCGGGCCGGACACGGAGAGACGTTCGGCATCGGCTGACCATCCTAAAGAAGCAATTTTCATAGCAAGGCGATTCAGAAAAGAATTCGAAAAAGCAGAGCTGCACTTATTAGGCCCGGAAGGCAAAGGGCCACTGACAATAAGCGGCGGCCTGGCGAGCTGTCGCAGTAGTGGTTCAACAATACAAGAGCTTTTCCAATGGGCAGATGAAGCGCTATTGGATGCAAAACGCAGCGGAAAGAACAGGATATACCTGGTGGGTAAGCCCGAAAGGGACATCGCCGATATTGAGTAATCATATCGCATCAATCACATTGCCCCCCCGATCACGCATCCTTCGCCAATGCTACGGAGGGCAAGCAGGGGTCGGGGCTAAACAGAACCCCTGAAAAACAGAAATCGGTAAAATGAACGTTGTTGGTTCTTGACACGTAGGTTTATAAAGGCCAAAATAACTATTGTACCACGGCCATCTTGGCCGTGGTATCACGGGCTGGAAGCCCGTGATACGTTTACGAAGGAAGTTAAGAATCGTGTCACACACAATTGTATCCAAGAAGCAGCTCTCGGAGAATGTTTTCACCGCTGAAATCGAAGCGCCTCTTATTGCACAGGCAGGAAAGC
>CAZZHL010000392.1:0-1590 GCA_964653945.1 uncultured Pirellulales bacterium | reverse complement strand
ACTCTATTGCCTTGAGGGCTTCTTCGACCTTTTCGACACTGACGCCGTAGTAGCGAATTTTACCTGCCTTGACAAGGTCATCGAGCACTCCGAAAACCTCAGGCATATAATAAACCTGGACAGGCGGACAATGTAGCTGAAGCAAATCAAGGGTTTCAGTATCCAGGTTTTTGAGACTCCGCTCAACAAAGGACGTGAGGTTTTTTCGATTGTAGCCTTCTGCAGTGTGCGGGTTTAACAGCCGCCCTGCCTTGGTGGTGATGTAGATGCTTTTACCGCACTCGCGCCGAAGTTGCGCCACCAGGCGTTCGCTATGACCATCGCCATATACATCGGCAGTGTCAAAGAAGTTAACGCCACACTCTATGGCCCGGTGTAATGCGGCCAAAGACTCAGTATCTTTGACCGAACCCCACGTGCCACCAATCGCCCAGCCACCAAAGCTGACGGCAGAAACTTTCCAGCCCGTGCGTCCTAAATCTCGGTATTGCATAGGTTCACCTCATGTTAAATTTACAAAGCTACAAAAAACATATTCTTATTAAAGGGTGATTTATGATCTGAGCTTGACGGCAGTGCCGTAAACTAAAAGCTCAGCGGCACTTCCAACGACAGAAGTTGTCATATAGCGAACGTTGATTATCGCATCAGCTCCCATCTCTACCGCCTGCGCCATCATCCTGTTAGTTGCTGTTGACCGAGCCATTCCCATCATCTCTGTATATTCAGTCAATTCACCGCCAAGGATGAGTCTGATTAGGGCCGACAGGTCTTTGCCAAGCCAGATAGCATATACCGTATGGCCCTGAACGAGACCGAGAATCTCACGTGTCTGGCGGCCGGGCACTTCTGCGGAATTCAATAGCAAAACTCCTGCTCCAGACTCGGATTGTAGTAGTACCTCTGCTGGCCTTTTGCCTGTTTTTTGTTCGAGAGCCAGTGTTAACAGAACCACAAGGATACCACCTAAAAGGCAAAAGACCGCTATCCGCAGCCACCAGGGCACCACCGGGTCATTTGCAGTGAGCACATGCCACGGTATCCCGGCAAATACCACAACGAACAGCCCTAATACGAAGGCCAGCGAACCAATTTGTCGAACTATTTTCATTGCTTACTCCTTAAAAATAAAATCTCAGCCAACATGAGGAATAAACCGCAAATAATAGCTTTTCGCCGGTTACTATTTGTCGGGTTGATCCATTTGTTGTACTGCTCCGCGGGTCACTTTAACCTGTATTTCAAAGTGTATGTCATCAATCTGTTTATCTTGCTCAACATCAATTTCCAAAATCTCGCCAGCAAAAACTATCTGCCACTTAGCTGGTTGTGACTCGTGGCGGAATGCTTTGCCGTCACAAGTAAGGAGAAATTCAGTTGGCGGCTGGGGTGGTGGAGACGCAAAACACTCAAAGCTGCCCTGGTGGTCGACAAATACCCGCTTCGAATACCACAGTCCTCGTGAATTTGGCAGACGTAATTCAACCATTGTTACACCAGAGACTAGCTCTCGGTTTCCATCAACCAAGCGGGTGACATTTCCCCTGATTGGTACACCTTTCTTCATCACCACATTGATTTCTGGAGATA
>CAZZHL010000391.1:0-1605 GCA_964653945.1 uncultured Pirellulales bacterium | reverse complement strand
GCCCAGAACTATTATCTGGGGGAGCTATGTCCTTAATAGGCAGAAGTACAAGTATCCAAGCAACTGCCGATAATGCTAAGTATCTGTTAGATAAAGCTCTTTACGATGTAATTGATTATACTCGTCCAGAATTAAAAGGGGATGGAATAAAGATACAGAAAGCCGCAAGAGAAGCACAAGAAAGTTATGCTTCTTTAACTGGTAAATATGGGGATAATGTTCCCTATACGGAGTTCGCTAAAACCGTTAAAGAGACAAGAGATGTATTGGGCCAAGTTAAGGGAGATGCAGAATTAAAGGAAAAATTAACTTTACGCAGGGATGTATACCAACAACTCAAGGAAGACCCAGAAAAATTATCTATAGCTCACCAATTGCATATCTTATATGGTGGATTGGATAAAGTTACTAAAGCAGATTTGCAGGAAGCCCTAATTACCGGTGTAATAGAAACGGATATAGGGGGAGGGAAACGTGGTTCGCTGCAAGACCCTATATCGGATAGGCCAGTTGTGTTAGATAATTTGTGGTATGAAGTGGTAAAATGGAAAAAAGCGGGTATTACTTTTCCCAATAAATCAGAATACATAAAAGTTGAAGGAGATATTAGGCGTCTTCCTGTTGCAAAATATAAAGATGGGGATATGGAATTGGCAAGAGAAGTAGGGGATATAGAAGGATATAAAGAAGCTAAAGGCAAATTAACATTTAAGAAAGAATTTTTAACCAAAAAACAATTTGATTTATTTATTAAGAATTGGACTAATCATGTTTATGGCGGGCCAATTAAATTTAACGATTTGCCTACCGATATGTTGAATGATTTGAAAACGGAAATGGTTATAGTGCACAATCAAGGTGAGGCCTGGGAATATGCGGAAAAGAAACATTGGTTAAATGCCAATGATGAATCTGCGATAGATAAAGTTACGAATAATGTTTTACATTATACTACAGGGCTTACTAAATTAGCTTCTGAATTTGGTAGGGCTGATTTAGAAGAAAGGGCTAAAACGGCAAATCCAGAGAGACGTAGAGTGCAAACAATGTTCCATGATGATATATCTAAAATATTATTGCCAATAGCTAAAAATCATTGGTGGAAAGGTTATACGGTAGAAAAGGCAACTATAGAAACTATCCATGAGTATTTGGGGTCTCCCAGAAAAGCCCCAGATGTGTCTAAAGGTGAGGAAGCTGGGGTAGATGTATTTGAAGATATAGTAGATTTGCAAAAAGGGATTTACGAAAAAACAGGGGAGATGATTCCAACAGATATACTAAAGGATGTTACGGATGAATATAAAGTATATTGGAACTCGGATAAAACTGACCCAGTGTGGCAAGCAAAACATGAGGATTGGCAATTAGGTGGTGAAGATTGGGGTGGTATTGCAGATTACTTTAATGTTCCATGGGGTAAATGGATAGAAAATTTTTTCCCTATTATGAATGAAGCCATTTCTCGTGATGCAAGTGCACAGGTAAGAGCCATAAATGCTCCGAATCTTATATTGAGGAAATATGGTGGAGGAGAAGGATTACCCGTTACGGAATGGAAAGCAAAAGACTATAAATTAGATATGTCGGCAGTGGATATTTATA
>CAZZHL010000390.1:0-1607 GCA_964653945.1 uncultured Pirellulales bacterium | reverse complement strand
TGGATACCCGTTGAGTCTGTGGATAAAATATCCTGTGTTTGGGTGGATTTCGGATTTCAGTATTTAGCTTTTGGTATAAGGGTCTACCGATGCAGATTATTGCCCAATGCCCCAGTTGCGGCAACAGCTGGCTGCTCGATGCTACTGCCGCTGACCGCAGAATAAGATGCCGGAAGTGCAAAAAATTGTTCAAAGTCCCGAATTTGGATGAGGTGCCAAAGGCAGTTAAGGTAATAAAGCAGACAAAGGGCACTATTTACGTGGACCAGAACGGAAAAACCTACGGCTGAGAATATGACCCGGGCCCTGCCAGGATGCTAAGCTGATTGAGCAGGCATTCAGGAATAACATATTCATTTCTTTGTGTCTTCGTGGTCGGAATTATTCGGCACATCACTTTTCGCTTTGCAAAGTTGATTTATCGGTACTGGCGGTGGGTGTTTTGGCTTTGGAGGCTTCTTCGACTTGCTTTTCAACTTGTTCGATGCCAAGTGCCTTTTCGATTCTTGCTATTCTTGTGGAAAGCTCTGTCAGTTTACAGTCAATTAAAACCAACTTTTTAGCGATATCTTTTACGTCCGTGTTAATGCCGGTTAAGCTTCTCTCGTTCAGGTCCATGAAGCGGTCCATCACACGTTCATAGGCATCTATAGCACGAGCCGTGTCAGTTCGGTATTCAGGCAGGGTGATTTCGGGCTTGACATCATAGCTTTTCTTGCTGCCCTGAATTGGACCAGCCAACCATACTACAATTAAGCAGGCAATCAGGATTGCACCAGCAGCCAATAAATTTTTGGATTCTTTTGTTTTCATATCAACTCCTTATCATTCTATTTGTCTTTCTATTATTTCGTTCTTTTAATGGACGATACACATTTAAAGCATCAGCCCACCTGTAATTTAACGGAGTTCTTCGAACAGGGTTTGCGGCTCAGCTATGATACGGATACGGCGTTTCTTGGGCAACACTTTTATAAAAATTTCCCTTTTTTGACCGGGTTTTAATTCAAGCTCGAAAATTCCATTTTCAAAATAGTAGTATTCCGGGAGATTGTCACTATCGCTTTTAAGCGTCCACCTACCCGGTCGTACCTGGTCAAATTCGAAACGCCCTTGATTGTCTGTAATGATGCGTCTTACTTCCGAACTGCTTCTAAGTTCTATGACGGTATTTGCCAGTCCGTGATCTTCGATTAGTTTATCTCCCTTGCCATAGCCGCTGTCTTCTCCGACAATATAACTATGTTCATCAGCACCGATGTATTTATCGCCCGAGGTCATTTTATTATGGTTCCTTTCGTAATCATAAACCATAACCCTGCCTGAGAGTTGGGTGGCTCGCGTTGTTGGTATAATCACCGGTGTTTCTTCACCGCCTTTGACAACCAATTCGATTGGTGTCTTTGGGCTGGGGATTCGGTTCATACCAATACTCGCCGTATCTACGCTCAGAGAGTATATACCACAACTTACGGAGGGGAAGGTAAAGTTTCCGGCCTTGTTGGTTACTGCGGTTAAACCATTGAGCCTGAGTAAACAATCACCAATCGGATTTTGTGTTTCTTCATCATAGACATATCCTTTAACACAGCCCACACTTTTTTTGC
>CAZZHL010000389.1:0-1635 GCA_964653945.1 uncultured Pirellulales bacterium | reverse complement strand
TCCGGCGAAGGGGTCAACTCGGTTGAATCGGCCATTTAGCGGGTCATAATATCTTGCCCGCAGGTAATACATCTTGGCGGAATTGTCCCATTGCTCGCCGGCGTAAAACAAACCTTCGTTGATGGTGTCCTTTAGCGGGTCAACACGCTGGCCATAAGCATCATAAGCAAACGTATCACAAGAGCTATACGAGACCAGACCGCCGGTAGTGTTGGTGTGATGTCTTACTGACCCTTGACCGTCATAAAGGTAATACTTCATTGTGCCGGAACCATCGGCTTCGCCTATGACGTCGTCGCCGATGATGTATGTCTTTGTAAGCTCGCCATCGGTCCATTCCTCCAATACCTGTGCGTAGCCGGTGTGATTATGTGATTGTCAAAGAGCTATTACGAAAAAAGGCCCGGGTGAAATTATCCGAGCCCAACCTAATTTCATAAAACGCCGTATTTACCAATGTCTTAGCGTCGGATGAATTCTTTTATAATACGGCATTATTTTTGATGACTTTTAATCAACTCATGTTATTTCTTCTTTGAACGTCTTAATTTCTTTTTCAAGTTCCTGACGGGTATATTTATCTCTACTGTCCAGAAGCTTTTCCGTCGCTGACTGGTATAGCTCCATAGCTTTTTCCTTATCACCGGACTTCCGCAGTATTCGAGCCAAATAGAGGTATGCAAGCCATTTATTCGGTTCGTTCGCGATCGCAGATTCCAAAAGAGCTTTCATTTCATCAGCAGCAATCTGAACCCCAGGATAACCAACCGTGTGAAGTATAGCCAATCCTACGACCGCATCGTAGTTCGTGGAGTTCAACTCAAGTGCCGTACGATAGCATCTCTCTGCCTCGGCTTGTAACCCACAATTTTGAAACACTTCTGCAACTCCCACCCATCGATAGGCGTCTGCCCGTTGATAATTCAAACCATATAGAGCCATACCTATTGCTGTATGGTAATCACAGAATTTAGGGTCTGGCAACGACAGTATCGTTGCTTTCATAATAATAGCATCCCAATCAGAACCATCGCAGTTCGCGAGGTGTTCCTCTGCTATCTTGATGGCGTCGGTAAACCGACCTTCATTGAACGAATCCTGCATCAATTTTCTTTTTGAATCTTCCATATTTTTTTCACCAATAACTTCAGCTTACGGAAGTTTTGTCATTGCGTCTACGATAATTTGTTGCCCAGTTGGAGAACGCCAGACTTCAATTATAATGGTTTCTCCAGCTACTAATCCCTCGTATATCACCTTCTGAGCACCATTTGGTTCAGTTACAAAATGTCGTACTCCAGGATTATTTACTATATTTTGCAATATGGGAAGCAAATTATTATTATAGACATTTAGAGCGTTAGAGGTCGTTACATTGCTGGGCCATGATGGTATTATGTTGCTCCACATGTGCCCCGATTTGGGCTCTACAATGTGCCATGCCTTGTTAGCATTATCGCAGAGCCAATTAATATTTCCCGCATTACCACCAGCAATTGTTCCTGTGGCTGATACAGCAATCCAGCCGAAGTGAACTAGCGCCCAAGCGGCAATAGCACCGATAGACGCTCCTATCAAAGCCCCACCCGCAACCCAAGCCCAAAACTCTGGTTCTGTTATAGATAAACCACGGTG
>CAZZHL010000388.1:0-1640 GCA_964653945.1 uncultured Pirellulales bacterium | reverse complement strand
TTGTATGATGAGGTTGATACTGTCGAGGACTTTGTGTTTTTGTGCAAAAATGCCCCGAAGATAAATTTCAAAAGAGTTGATGAGCATTCGACTTATTTCTACAGAAGGCATCGGCAAAGCAATTCCCTAAAGTTCGAAGCAAGAAATCGGATTATGGCCGATGTGCTCAACGAGATGGTCTCGATTTATCCGGCTGAAGTGTTATATCCACAAATTGCAGATATAAGTGACGCCGACTCGAAAGAGCAGCGGTACTATGAATATGTAGTGGAAACTTTTTGCAGACATTCCAGCGGTCCAATGGTCCAATTCGGGCACTATTTTCAAGAGTATGCAGATTATTATAAGTCGAAGCTGTTGAGAATTACCGCCCCCGCTGCTGTCTTGCGACAGCAAGACGCGGGGGTCCCAAAATGAAAAAACATGCTAAGTAAAAAGATAATATGTAGTTAAGTAAATGGATTTTTATGCGATAATAAGCTTTAGGACAGGACACTTGCAGTAGGCAGAGGGAATCTGCGAGAGCTCGGGACATATAAAGGAAAGGTGGGAAAATGTCGACTTTACGTCTTCCAGGCCTTCTGACAGGCATCGATACAAATTCACTTATCGAACAGATGATGGCTATCGAACGCCGTACGCTCAACACATGGGAGGGGCGCAAGGTCCTTTGGGAGGAAAAACAGGATGCCCTTAGCACCTTGCAAACCATGTTGCAGAATCTGCGAACCTCCGTTCGAGCACTTTCAGATGCTGATGAACTTAGTGCCTTTAATGTCTCTACAAGTGACGATGAAATAATAACGGCTGAAGCGACAAATAACGCCTTTGAAGGCAATCATACAATCGTAGTCAACCAGTTGGCCAATGCCGAGCGATGGGTTCACACAACCGGCCATGAATATGCTGAGGACTATGTTGGAGCTGGCACTTTTATCTACTCGTATAATAATAAGGAAACAAGCATAACAACCACTGCAACCACAACACTGCAGGACCTGGTCGGTCTGATTAATAACGATGCGAATAATCCCGGTGTTACTGCCAGTCTCTTACACTACAACGATGCCTACCATCTGGTTCTTAATGGTGATGAAGCAGGCACAGATTATCAAATTAACGTCAATACAGGCAGTACCGAAGTCTGGAAAAGTGACTCGGCCTTTACTTATAATAATGACAACGCTTTGTTGAGCACAAAGATTAAAGACCTCGACCAGTTCAGCGGGACTCTCAGCGACTCAGATGAATATGAAGAACATATTGAAATAAAAAATTGTACAGACCATTTTGGTGTTTCAATAGCTCAGGTGGACTTTTATGTTACTGAAAATACAACACTTGGCCATCTTATTTCAGAAATTAATGATGCTTTTGATGGAAGGGCGAAAGCAGTTCTCGAAAATGGCAAGATTGTTTTAACAGATAGTGTCGGTGGCGAAAGCAGTCTTTCGATCGAATTAGGGTGGGATGCCGATGATGGCGGCACATTACTGAGCGGACTTGCTATGAGTTTTACAACCGAAGGCAACACAACAGAAGCGAGTCTGGACGGTTACACAGCATCGGCCTTTATTAAAAGCCAGGCCGCCCAGGATTCAAAAATCAAGGTCGATGGTTTTCCCAATACTTCAGCGACT
>CAZZHL010000387.1:0-1653 GCA_964653945.1 uncultured Pirellulales bacterium | reverse complement strand
GAAATCAGCCCACCATACAGCCCTTTTATGCCATTTACGGCAAATCCTCCCCAAATAGCAATTCCCTGGCGAAATCACCGTCTTCAGTTGCCAAAGCACTTAGTGCACTTAAGTTATGGAACTCGACAAAAACGGCAGCAGAGAGCCCATACAAGGCAAAGCGTGCCTAATACGGTTTGAAAATGGATAGTTTTTAAAAATTTTTCTTGAACTTGGGACCCCTAATATGGTATAAATAATGATGGTTAAGGATATGCCCGTATAGGTGGGTATATGTGGATTTTTGATTTTCACACGCTTTTGTTAGAGGAGGTGTTGTTACGCGTGGCAAAGAGCCGTAATAAGGGCTCTTTACATCGCGGTCAATAACTTTACATCTAAAATTAACAGTTCGGATTGAGGTTTTTACGGAAGGAGGCAGAGCCAGGCCAGAGAAAAGTTATGTTGAACAAGTCTAATTGAGGGGGAGGATTATTATCAGTCGTTATATGAAAACTAAAAGGTGTTTTTCGTGTGTTGTTAGCTAAATACTATAAAGCAATTTTGTTTTTTGAAGGAGAATTATGATGTGTAAAAAATTGAGTTTTTTAATCTCTGTTGTTTTAGTGCTGTTTCTGGCGTCCACCAGTTTCAGCGCAGTTGATGTTGTGATAGGCAACTGGGAGAGCACCCTGGAGGGTTGGTCGGCATGCGGCTGGAGTCCTCCCGGCAATGCCACGTTAACCCCCGGCGATAACAACGGGGTTACATTGGGTAGCTACAGCCTCAAGGTGTCAGGACAAGCGATTGGACCGGAGCCACAGTATTGGTTCATACAAATAAATAGCAATACTACCCTTACTGGCGCTAACTTTATTGCCAACGACGTCTTTGCATTAGATGTTACTCGGTTGGCTTCCGACTGGACGCCAGGCCCGAACGACAATTTGAGCGCTATAGGCGTGCAAATCCAGGACAATGCGGCTGGCGCCGAGATAGTGCGGCAGGATGGTCTTATTCCATGGGACGGCAGCAGCGACAGTACACAGACGCTTTACGTGGACTACTCTACGGCTAATACAGGCGTTTCTCCTTCATGGATACAGATTACGCTCAACACGGATTCCAATGGTTACACTGCCGGCGGAGTTTACTACCTTGATAATGCCAGATTGCTCCAGTCCACACCCGCCACCAGGCCGTCGCCGAAAGATGGTGCGATGGATGTGCTGAGTGACGCTATCCTTAAATGGAAGCCGGGCAGATATGCTGACAAACATGATGTATATTTCGGCACCGATTTTAACGATGTAAACGATGCCAACAGCTCATGGCCGGAGGCAATTGGACCGGATGACCCCAATGTGTACAAAGGTCGTCAGGACTCTAACTCGTATGACCCGCCCGGACTGCTCGATACCGGCCAGACTTACTACTGGCGCATCGATGAGGTTAATGCTGCGCCGGATTACACAATCTACAAAGGCAACGTCTGGAGTTTTTCGGTCGTATCTTTTTACTCATGGAATCCTTCTCCTCCTGACGGTGTCATATATGTGCCTACCTATGTGCGACCTCGATGGGGCGCAGGTGTCGCGGCTACTAAACACAGGATGTATTTAGGCACGGATTACAACGATGTGAACAACGTCCCCGATGGGAACACTGGCTCAC
>CAZZHL010000386.1:0-1673 GCA_964653945.1 uncultured Pirellulales bacterium | reverse complement strand
ACTTTGGCGTCAGAGGTCCAGAATCGCATCAAGGGCTCTCTAAATATAAGAAAGCAAATTCCTATTGTCCCCATATAGGCAAACGCAACTCTCAAACATATACTCGTTTGTTTTGTTGCCAGATTTTTTCGCCCCTGCCCAATTGTCTTGCCCACCGCCGCTGTCAATGCCGTTGCTATGCCAACGACAGGCATAACAGAGACATTAGTATAAGCTAATACTGCGCTTGTTGCGGCTAACGCCTCTTTGCCGAATCTGCCAACCAGACCGAACAAAATCACTCCCCAAAAGGCAACATTTATCATCAGCTCAAAACCGGCAGGAAGTCCCACCTTCAGCAAATCGTACATCTTGCCGAAATTTATATTTAATGTCTGCCTGGACTTAAAAGTTGAATTTATCTTGCTGCCCAAAAGCATAGTCATATTTATGCAGGCAATTACACCTATCCCGATAAATGTCCCCCAGCCCGCACCTGCAATCTCCAGCCGTGGAAAGCCGAACTTGCCGAATATCAATACATAATTAGCTATAACATTGACCACCTGGCCGCATAAGGCTGCATACATCGTAATGATAGGCCTATGGATACCCATAAAAAATTGACTGCTTGCCCAGTTAATAACCGCCAGCATTTGGGCGTAGAGCATAATTCGAAGATATATTACTTCCATAGCACAAACTGTTGGCGGTTGGCCCATCATTTTGAAAATCCACGGTGCTGCCGGCCACATAGTCGCCAGCACTACCGCGAAATACACAACTCCCATATATATCGTTTGCCAGAAGTAATTTGAGCAGATGCTCTTATCGCCTCTGCCTAAGCTCTGACTTACAAACGTGTTTAAGCTCGTCATCGCCCCGATTGCGAACGCACCGGGTACGAAACTGACGACCCCAGCCGGTAAAATAGCCGCCAATGCGTCGGTCCCCAGACGTGAAACCATAAACCTGTCCACGAACTGCATAATGGTAAACGATATGGTCGTCACTACCATCGGCGTTGCCAGCTTGAGCATATACCCAAGTGACGTCTCGTCCACCCCATCTCGGATTTCGATTGTTGGCTTGTCGCCCATTCACTAAGACCCTGCTTCGTTCAGACTCAGCTTCTCCAAAAGCACCTCAGCCGAAATGCCGGCAACCTGTATATGCTTGACAGGATTCGTCTCACCGGAAATTATTCGAACAGTATTTTTCTTTACGCCGAGTTGTTTGGCCAAAAACTCGACCAAACTCTTATTGGCTTTTCCCTTCTCCGGTGCCGCTGAAACCTTAATCTTAATCATATTGTCAAGCAAGCCGCAAACAGCCGTTCTGCTGCTGCCAGGCACAACCTTTACCACAAAGATAACACCCTCATCGACTTTTTGTATGGCTGGATTCGTCATTAGGAAGTTAAATCCGATTAAATAGAAGGCATCCTCCAGAATATTATTCGGCAATTTCCCTGAGGTTTACTCCAACTGCGAACTGGACGTACTTTTCAATCTGCTCGGCAAGCTCACCTAAAGACTCAAGCTGGAAATCTTCATAATGGCCGGAGATAAGCTCGCCGTCGAGTGCCTTTTTGAAAATTCTAACCCGTATAATGGATGGCTCGGCTTTTGCCTTGCTGAAATCGCTGTCTTTATGCTCGGTAAGCTCAACACGCCAGTCCTCGCTTATAAAGA
>CAZZHL010000385.1:0-1691 GCA_964653945.1 uncultured Pirellulales bacterium | reverse complement strand
ATCACGCGGATTCGACCGGCTCACCACAGGCTGTGCATAAAACTGAGCGAGATTACAAATCGCATTATACCACAGGGCATTGACCTCGACCGCCTTGCCGTACCTGGGTGTAAATGCAACGCCTTCATATTTCGCGTCCATCCAGGTAAGCTGCGTATCACTGCTACCTGCGGTTATGAGCTCATCATCGGCGTGAATGCAAAAACGTGTGCCCTTATAGTAAGAGTCCATAATCCATCGAATCACCGGCAGAAGCTCCTCCGAAAAGGTCTTCGAATCACCGGTAGCATTTAAGTATTGAAAAGCTGCATTTACAAACCAAAGAGAGGCATCGACACTATTAAAATAAGTCGTATCGCTATTGTCATCGAAGCGATTCGGAATCATACCCTCATCAGCCGCCTGAGCAAAGGTGGTCAAAACCGACTTTGCTTCCTCAAACCTGCCGGTCGAGAGCAACAAGCCCGGCAAAGCTATAAAAGCGTCTCTTCCCCAGTCCGCAAACCACGGAAAGCCGGCTAAAATAGTGGTCCTTACAGTGTGGTCGGTCTGGCGCTTTGTAATAAACCTGTCGGCAGCCAAATAAAGCATCCCAAGCCGTTTATCTTTTCTCTTCAGAGTGCCGTTCAAGATACTGCTTTGATGTGTGCGCAAATCTCTGCGAACCGTATCAATGTCGGCACCGGTTATATCCGCAGGATTGGAGCGTTTGCTCAGATTCGCCCAGAGAATAATTTTGGTCGGGGACTCTATACGGCACTTAAAAAAGCCGGGTGTCCATAAATCTTCGGTAAAGGCTTGGCCTCTTTCTCTATCATTGCGATATAAGAAATTAAACCACCACTGCTGGTCCTTCTCAAAACTCGCAGATGGACAGCTCAAAAGCAACTCACAACTGTCCGGCAGAGCATATCGAACAAGCAAAGCATCACCAAGCCAAGTCGAACACAACAAAGCATAAGATTTCTGAAGGGAGTGGAAATCCCGCAAAGCCACAAACGGGCGCAAAACGAAGTCCACCTGCTCTTTAACGCCGGTAAAATCATACACTAATGCAACTGTATCAGTATCGCGAAGAAGATATAAAGATTTGGTCAGTCTGAGATTATCCAGCTCATAATAAAAATGCACCCCCGTATCCTGGTGAAAACGCTTTATATAGTCAAAGCCCCGCGGGGCGAATTTATCAGCGAATTCAAAGGTCGAAAGATTGAATACCTTTTGCTCAGATATCACCATCTCCATACAGGCCGACAGTGCCATTATCCTATTGGCAGGTGGATTAAGCGAGCCGACGAGCAGGCCATGATAACCTCTCGTATTACAGCCAATAATCGTCGATGAAGCGTAGCTGCCCCGTTCATTGGACAAGAGCCATTCTTTGGCCAGCAATTCTTCAATATTTTTGCCGCCCGGTAATGCCAAGAAGTGTGCTGTATCATCGGCTTTATGTGCTGTTAACACTTTTTTCCTCCCGAAGTGGGCATATCATAATAAGCAGATATACACTAAAAGTTATGCAATACAGGCCTGATTAGAACACCGGCTGTGCAGATTATCCAGTACGTTCATAAAGTTAATATAAGAATCGTAAGGTGAATCATAAGGATTAAAGTATTTATGCACATCGCCATCGGCAAAGTATTTCGTGCACATATAATAAAAATGGTCTGACACCTGCAATCTTCGCC
>CAZZHL010000384.1:0-1724 GCA_964653945.1 uncultured Pirellulales bacterium | reverse complement strand
CCCATAGATGAAACAGTCTTATAGAAGTGCGTCCCGGATACAGTCATTTGTTCGTTGGTTTGTATCTCACCGCAGGTCCACGTGGGTACTACTCTGACCTTTCTTGCCAATAAGCCAATAAGTAAAATAAGTAAGCCAAGCGCAATACCAACTATTATCAGAATTGTGGCAAGGCCTGAGTGCCAGGTACCAAAAATCGCATTATCCGGCGTATTCAACGCAGGATAAATAAACATTTTTAGAGGTACATGATAAAAGATTCCAAAAAATACACACAGAAAAGCAAGGGTAACCATTGGAATCCACATAGCAGGTGATACCTCTTTTACTTCTTTCAGCTCATCCGGCAGGCGGGAAAGGAATATCGAATGAATGAGCTTTACAAATGAAGCGAGAGTCAGCGCACTTCCAAACATGGCGCAGGTTAGCCAGATAGGCCATAGTTTCGTTGCCCAGCCGGTTTGTACCGCTCCCATTTGAATTACCCCCTGATAAACCATCCATTTGGAAACAAAGCCGTTAAATGGCGGTATCCCGGAAATACTTAAGGCGGCAATCAGGCAGGTAATAAAAGTAATCGACATTTTTTTGCCCAATCCGCCGAGTCTGTCCAGTTCAGCCGTTCCTGCCTGTTGTTCTACGGCCCCGCCGCATAAGAACAGACAACATTTATAAATTGCATTATTGAGCATATGGAAAACGCCGCCGGCTATTCCAACCGGTGTCATCGTGGCTATACCAAGTATCATATATCCAACCTGGCTTATGGCGTGATACGACAACAGCTTCTTGAGATTGTGCTGGACCATGGCAATCATTACGCCAATGATAAGCGTTGCTGCACCTATCAAAGCCAAAATAAAACTTAAAACTTCGGAGTCCAATATAAATATTTCCCGCACGATTATTACTAATAGATATATCCCTAACAATTTATCAATCGCAGCAGGCAATAGTGCCATCACCGAGGCTGGTGCATACTCACCGCTTGTAGGCAGCCATGTATGCAGCGGCAGTGCCCCTGCTTTGGTAATGGCGGCTGTCATAAGTAGAAGAAATGCTATAATAGGAAGTGCGGCATTGGTCGCAAGCACGATATCGGAGATAACAAATGTGTTCGAAAGCGACCATACAATCAGTATTCCTAACAGGAAAGCCGCGTCGGATGCCCCTATCATTGCAAAGCTTTTGGTCGCTGCGAAATTAGAATTTTTACCGCCAGTGGTTATCAATAGATATAGAGAAGCGGTAACTATCTCCCAGAATATCAATAAAAACAGTAAATGATTGCTAAGCAATATCCCCGCTGAGCCGCCTATTGTAATCAGAATCGAACCATAATATATATTTGGGTGCTTTGTGCTGCTCATCGACTTCAGCGAGTATAAAGTTATTAAAAGTCCGAAGCCCATAGCAAACATTAAGATGAATGACCCCAGGGCCGTGGCATTGAGCAGCATATCAAGTCTAAAGTCGCCAATTTGCAAAATAGACCAGGCAAAGTTAAGCTGGTATGTCTTGGCGAGTCTAAATATCTGGATACCCAGTACAAATGTGGCAATGGATATAATAAGAGATAAGCCCCTGGAAAAAAGGCTGAATCTCTTGGGCAGAAATAATAGCACAAAGCCGACAACGAGCGGCAAAAAGACAATAAATGACAGAATATCTATTTCCAACTTATATATCCTCCAATTTCCACTCTGGTGCGCCGATTTCCTTCT
>CAZZHL010000383.1:0-1735 GCA_964653945.1 uncultured Pirellulales bacterium | reverse complement strand
TTTCTCTTTCTGTTCGATAAACTCGACAGCATAGATATGCTGGCACTTCTTATGAGTAGCCTCAAAGTGCTGGCAGGTGCAAAACGGTTCGCCGTCCTCAAGGTTCACGATATAAGTGCCGTTGCCAGACTGAGACGGCACTTTCCAGCCCAATTTGTTCCTTTCCACTGTATTGCTTTCCGCTATCATCAGTCCTCGTTCTTTCCAAAAGTCCATTGTTCTACCTCCGTGATATATCCTTATATAATATATTACCACATCAGTAGCCATTTGTCAATACCTCTTGACTATATTATTAGAAAAGTATATAATATAAAGGTGGTATACCACTCTAGCAGGAGGTGAAACTTGGCAACACAGTTGGTTGAAATCAAACTTAAGGGGTTTAGGTGTGAACGATGCAGGCATGAGTGGATTCCGAAGGACATAAACAAAGAGCCTAGAGTATGCCCGAAATGCAAAAGCCCGTATTGGAATGTGCCTAGAAAGAAGTGATATAACTAAAGGAAAGCCAAAAAAGGTAATGTCTCCTGTCCAATAGAGAGTAGAGGCATATGATACAGACCCACAAAAACGAATAAAGTTCAAAGGTTTGAGGAGGAGGGAGATGCCAGAAGAACAATATAGTGATGAGGTTTTGAGAAAGCAGATAGAAGAATTGCGCAAACAACAGAAGGAACAACCTAAGAAAACAGCAAGTGGTAACGAGACTGATTGGACTGAAGAATTGGAATCAGCTAGACGATTGGAGGCTTCTGCTGAACAATTGTTGTTAGAAAGTAGGTCTAAGCCTGGGGGTGCCTTTGTTGGTATGGATTTATATACACAAGTTGTTTTACGATACATAACTGGGCTTATTGCAAAATTGGGGTTAGACATAGCCAAACTCCAAAATGACATCAATGAGCTAAAAAGACGATAGGCAGGTGTTATCATTCCTTTAGCTTTGTAGCCAAAGTCCGCATGAATCCACGAACTGCATTCCATATTTCTTGTGCTTGTTCTTCTGTGTAGACCTTCTCAATATGCATTGTAGGATTTCTCCATGCATTCTTTACTGCACGCAACATAGTCGTGGCTTCCGCAAAAAATTGGTCGTTAGCTTGCCATTCTGGTGACCTTTGGGCAAGTGGCTTTGCAAGTTCACTGTCACATTTACGAAGAATGGCCTACCAAGTCCAATTTGCAGTAGGAGGTAATTTGAGTGTGCCTCCTAATGCACGAAGGCCCCGTTCCATCACACGACAAAGATGAAATACACATGCCGTAACACGCTCAAAGGCCAAGCATTTTCCAGCTTCTTCAATATCGACTATTGCTGAAGGAAATGCCTCTGCTACTTCTTTCCCGAATAAGTTCTTTTCCGTGAATAGCACTTGCTTATTTTGCTCAATAGAAAAAAACTTCATTGAGTCTATTTCATCAATCACTCTATTGTCTAACTCGTCGGTTAATCTTGCTACGTCGTTCCATGAAACTTGCTCATTTTGGGAAAGAAAATCCTTTATTCTTTTAACCGCCATCTCAGAAATTGTGAGACCCAACGTACGACATAGTGTTTCAGAAGCCTCGGCATCGTGAAGCCAATCCTGTTTTTGCTCTTGACTTAAACTGGAATTACTATCTATTCCCGCACCGATTTTTCGAGCAGCGTGGATTCCCCCCATAAAAAGAAACTGGTCAGGTCTAAACTCTTTCATAAGAATCTCCCATAAAGTGGTATAATTTAGCATAT
>CAZZHL010000382.1:0-1735 GCA_964653945.1 uncultured Pirellulales bacterium | reverse complement strand
CGCTTATCAGAGATGTCATCTGAATCATTAAAGAGAACTATAGGTGAATTATGTTCAAACGCCCATTTTATACCCATATTACGGCAATGGCCGGGGCCGTTATTCGTCTTCTTTTTAATAACATATATTTTATCCGGATGTTTTGCCTTTACCTCGTCAAGATAATCAATAGCCTCCTTACGCGGGGACAGATCGTCAATGATTATAAGCTGCCAATTGGAATCAGTCTGAGCAAATATATTTTCCAGTGTTTCATCCAGATACTTTTTGGTCACAACATTTTCATCCCGCCAGTGAGGCATGACAAATGTAGCAACCCCATCTTTATAATTTTTATTAGACATTACGTTCTCCTTTTTGTAGCACGGGCATCCTGCCCGTGTACGGCCAAGATGGCCGTGTTACACTTCAGTTAATTTGTTATACCAGTTGAGTTTCAGGAATATCGAAGTCGCCACAAGAACCGCAAGACAAATTGCAAGGTGCTCGAACCTGCGAAGGACTATATAAATTGCAACCAGTACAAAAGTTACCTGCCAGACAATACCGACCGTCACGTTTATCATATCTCGTGCAAATCCTTTATTAGGCTTGAAATTTGCATCCTCTGCAAGTACCTTCTGCTGTATCGGTTTCCAGAAGCCCCAGGGCCGAACAGTGCGGTAGAAATCCTTCAGAACCGCCTCATCCTCCGGTTTGGTCAGCAGACTTACAAAGATGGAGAAAAACGTACTCACTGCCAGAATGGCTGGAAAAACCGCGAGATTCTTCTCGAGAGTCCATATTGTCGGCTGATTGTTAAAGATAATCGCACAGGTGGTCGCGGTAGCAATACCCGAAATCATACCGGCAAAGTATCCGAACCCGTTGAATCGCCACCAATGCCACTTCAGGACATTTGGAGCCATATAGCCTCCGTAGAGACCTGTTACAACCCACTGGGTTACCGTGTGAATCGAGCCGGTCCTGAACCCAAAGAATATCCCGACGGCCACAATGAGAATCGAAGAGAAGTAACCGGCGAATACATAAATCCTGGGCGAGGCGTTGCGATGGATGTACCGTTTGTAGATGTCGTTGACCAAATACGATGCACCACAATTAACAGTGGAATCAAAGGTGCTCATAAACGCCGCAAACAGACCTGCGAGAATTATACCGACCAGTCCAATCGGCAGAAAGTTGTTTATTACATACGGAAGGACCTGCTCAAAATCGATAGATTGGCCTGCCGTAGCCATTTCATTGAGACTACCGCTGAAAAACACCAGGGCCAAAACCCCTATTCCTGCAATCATCAGGTACCGTGGCAGGCTCAAGACCACCGATACAAACCAGCTCATAAGTGCAGCTTCCCTGGGACTGCGTGTAGCGAGGATTCTCTGCATGTCGTAGTTCGGCGCGGGTCCTGCCATGCTGACCAGAGCGCCTTTGAGAAGCGTCATCATAAAGAATATTGTAAACAAACTGAAACCATCGGTTGCTATTTTATCGTTTACATGGGCAATAAGTCCCGACCAGTCCAGATTCACTTTCCAGCCGAAAAACAGGTTATGCCAGCCGTCGGGCACTACTGCGGCCAATGCATCCGGACTAACTCGCTGAATCGCTATTACCGCAATGAATACCGAAGCAATTGTCATCAGAGCGAATTGAATAATGTCGGTCAGAACCACGCTATACATTCCGCCGAACATCACGTAAATCGTGGTTATTGTCATGAAGATGATTGCGT
>CAZZHL010000381.1:0-1738 GCA_964653945.1 uncultured Pirellulales bacterium | reverse complement strand
CCAAAAGCATATCCAACAGCTGTGTTGGTAAAGGGATTAAAAGAGTGGCAAGAATCGTCACTAAACCAAAAGCCAAAATAATATTGCTGCGGTAATCTGAAGGTGTGTTGAGCATCCTAAATTTTGACGAACTTGACTGTAAAGAATCTGTCATTATATTATTGCCCGAAGTAAAATTTGCTCTGGTTATTCCTTGTTCGCAGTCACAGCGGCCCCGGCGCCAAGAATTTCTTTTATTTTGACGGCAAACTTTCCATCTACTACTACAATACTTCCAGTGGCAAACTTCGCGTCCCTCAGGTATAAGTCAGCTGGTGCTTCAATGGGTTTATCAAGCTTCAATACCGAACCTTGGCCAAGCTGTAAGAGCCGTTGGATTAGTATTTCCGTCTTGCCGATAACGACCGTAATAGGCACACTCATATCCAGCAAGATGTCAATACTTGTGCCGTGACCTGTGGTTTCAGTATCAGTCGCTTCGGAAAATTCAGCAGATTGCGCCTGTTTTTTGGAATCCTGTTGTTCAGCTTGGTCTTGCTGGTTCTGACTATCCTGGGTTTTCTCTTCTACGGTTTCTGTTGTCTCGGCCATATTTCTGTTTCCTTCTACGTACCACGGCCATCCTGGCCGTGGTATCACGGGCTGGAAGCCCGTGATACAATAAGTCATATTTTATTTTATACCGTACAATTTTGTGATTGCTACAGCGTACTTGCCTTCGGATTTTGCAGGCTGGCCGCAAAGGACCGTTCGTCCGTTGACAATCAATTTGACCAGCTCATTTACCTTTTTATTAAGCAATAATATATCGTCAACTTGTAAACTCATCGCCTCTTCAAAAGTAAGAACTGTAGAAGCCAGTTGGGCTGT
The DNA here is from genome assembly GCA_964653945.1 of uncultured Pirellulales bacterium. GTDB lineage: Bacteria > Planctomycetota > Phycisphaerae > Sedimentisphaerales > Anaerobacaceae > CAZBWE01. Next base: position 868 of record CAZZHL010000381.1, on the reverse strand, counting down.
GATAGATACCGGAATCTTGTACACATGGCCAAGCATTGCTTTAGCGATATCTTCCGCTGAGGATTCTTTGCCGGATTGTATGTTTTGCCCTGCAATTGGCTTTAGTTTATCACAGAGTATTAAAAAGTAAGCATCAGATGAGTTTTCTGAGTCAGATTTCTTTACATTGAAAGTAATTTTGCAAAGTTCTTCAGTATTTTCCAGTTCGATAGGCATCTGACCTCTGACAATTTCGCTGCTCGGGTGTAAATCGTAATCATCATAAGAATCTGAAAGTGCTTTAACAATACTGAAGGCAATATCGAACAGGAGAGATTGCTCTAATTGCGATAAGTCCCTGTCAGAATTTTCCTCGGATTTCGTATCCCCCAGTAGTTGAGAGGCCCAAGCGATTGCGGTTTGACCCGGCATGCCAACAAGGCCGAACAGTTGGTCTTGACCAGTACCGAAAGCAAGGTAATAATCACTCTGAGCATTGCCGGAGGTTGTAAATTCGTCTGCGAAGTGTTGTGTAGTCGAAGTAATTGTCACATCGAAATCGCCATTGTAAAGTTGAGCGAATTTCTCGGCACACGCTTGTGCTACTTTTGCTGTGAAATTGTCAAGCTTTTTGAGTTGGTCGCTGCTAAAACAATGGGGCTGGTGCCAATTGTACTCAGCAGTTTCTACCTTGTTGCTGTCGTCTGCTCTCTGTGAGCCAATAGAGGCAAGAATCTGTTGTATTTTTTCTCTACTCAAATTGCGAGTTACTCCATTACTCATTGTATAGCGAATTCCTTGAAAAGTATGTGTTTGATTTGTGGTTTTGCATCTGGGAAAAGGGTTTCGTTGAAAGCATCGAGTATTTGTAATTGAATACGTTTAAGGT
>CAZZHL010000380.1:0-1771 GCA_964653945.1 uncultured Pirellulales bacterium | reverse complement strand
GCGAATCTGGCTTCTTCGAAGGAGGAAAACGCAGGAGGTGAAACCTGCATGTGCTAAGAGCACAGGGGGTTCTGATATTAACTATGTGCTTCTGTTGCACACAGGAAAGAAACCGCCTATAATAATTCAGGTGTACTTGCTATTACCAGGGAAGGGGTGGCAACATGGAGGTTGAAAGAGAAAAAGGTTCAGACGAACAAAAAGGCGAGGATTCTACAAAACTTCTCCGAAGACTGCGGGAACAATTACATTCCTCAAACGGCTCAATTAGACGACAGGCCGGTTTCAATTTATCCTGGCTGCAGGAAGATGGCCTGGAAGTCCTGAAAGGTGCCTTGTTCGGAGACTCCCCTATAACAACGAAAAACGCAGCCGCTTACGGACTAAGAAAAGTGCACGGCAGAATGAAAAAAATGGCATTAGATATCTTCAAAGAAGGCAGGGAACACCAGCAAGGCTCCGTAAGGGAGGTATGCACTAAAGCTTTAATACTATTGGGTGAAATAAAACCGAAAAAAACTCCTGCAAAAAAAGCGACAGCCGGAAAATTAAGAATCAGGGAGATTCCCACAAGAGCTAAGCCAAGAAGAAGAATCTCTAGTGAGACTCCGGCTAGGCATTCGCCCAGACGAGTTCAGCCGAGAAACCAACGGCCCACGAAAAGATAAAGAATCTTTCCTGAAACAAGAAAACCACAGAAGCTTATCCACATCGCTTAAAAAACTCAGAAAGCCTTTTAAATGATTTTACACTTACAAAAAATTCCAAAATTAATATCGGCTAATAAAAGGCTTATTATAATTGTCACAATCTCACTTTGTATAACCGGTATGATTTGCGTATGGGAAGGGTTTCTCAAGAACACTTTTTTTCCCAGGAATTTCGGCGTAGTCGAGAAAGGACAAATATATCGAAGCGGCCTGATAGCACCTTCACTTATTAAGGAAGTCTTATTGAAATATAAAATTAAAAAAATCATAGGCCTGTCCGGTGATATAAGAACAAGCGCAAAGAATAATGCAGAAAGACAGGCAGCAAAAGAGCTTGGTATCGAAAGACTAATCTTTCCTTTGCGGGGCAATGGCATTGGCGATGTAAATGACTATGCACATATTATCGCAGAAATATATCAGGCCCAAAAAGAGAAAAAACCTGTTCTTGTTCGCTGTGCTGCCGGAGCACAACGGACCGGCGGAATTATCGCAGCTTACCGCTTGATTATACAGCACAAGGATGCAGCTTCTGTCCTGGCAGAAATGACTCATTATGGTTTCGACTCTGATGATAATATAAAACTCAGAGTATTTCTTAACCGCAATATGATGAAAATAACTGAAGAACTAAAAAGGATGGGAGTAATAGACAGGATACCATCTTCAATACCTGAAATCCGACGCTAACCAAGCTGAGGATTTCGTCAATCGGTTTCGGTTGCGCAACTTGTCACGGTTACGTTATACGTACAACGTCTTACGAAACAAGCAGCGCAACCGATACACGGAAAACGAAAAACAGCGGTGCAACCGCTAAACGAAATGCACCCCTATCTGGCGTACTTTACAGAACAACCATAGGTTCTACTATTCACAACACTCACCGATTTCCCACTGGTAAGCTCTCCCAACGCCTTGTCAACGTAGTTGACCACTCCCTCTTTTGTCTTGCCCATCGGCGAATTGTCGATTCCACCCTGGTAAACAATATTTCCCTTAGTGTCTATTATGAACATATGGGGCGTCGTCATGGCACCATAGGACAAACCAACCTTGCC
>CAZZHL010000379.1:0-1775 GCA_964653945.1 uncultured Pirellulales bacterium | reverse complement strand
TATTAAAGCAGATTAAGGCTCAGGGAAAACATATAACAATTGAAACCGCTGGTATCGCATTTATACCGGCTCTGCCTTGTGATTTGATGAGCATCAGCCCGAAATTGAGTAACTCTACACCTGCCGACCCGAAACTTTCAAAAGTTCACGAGGATTCAAGACTCGATTTGGCCGTTTTGCGTGAGTTAATTGGCAATTATAAATATCAGCTCAAGTTCGTTGTAGATTCGCAGAATGATTTGTCAGAAATACATCAGACAATAAAAGAAATCGGAAATGTCGTTCCGGACAGGGTATTGTTAATGCCGCAGGCAGTAACGAGGGATGAGCTTTTAGCCAAATCACCTATGGTAGCTGAAATGTGTAAGCAGGGCGGCTTTGCTTTTTGCCAGCGTTTGCAGGTTCTGCTTTGGAATAATGAAAGAGGTACGTAATTGAGTTTTACCTGCTCTTTTTTGCATTTCTGAATTGACAACCAGTAATAAATAGAAAATAATAAATAGTAAATTGTTCGGCCCGGGTGGCGGAATAGGCAGACGCGCCAGCTTGAGGGGCTGGTGAGCTTCGGCTCGTGCTGGTTCGACTCCAGTCCCGGGCATTCTTCATTGGTTTGCAGGGGGATACGACTGACCGGAGAAAACTGGAAAAGGGCAGGAATATGAAAGAGTCGCAATATGGACCATGTGGGCTTTTTTGCGGTGCGTGTGGGGCAACGGACTGTGATGGCCGCACCACTGGACCATGCAGCCGAATCTTGCGTTCATAAAAGAACACGATACTGAGAAGTGGCTAAAAGCCCAAAAGAAGGAATGGGCCTGCAAGAGCTGCGGTGCCGAGATAATGTGGTACCAGAAAATGTGTAGTTGTGGCCAACAATTAGATGCCTGGAATGTTCCAACATAACATGCAGCTGTGCTCGAAGTGCCTTGTTCAGTACATCCCACTATTTTTCTTGTGCTACCGAACTGGTTATTCTGCTTTCTGCCTTCCGTCCTCTGTCGTCAATCCTCCCCCGCCCATCATATTTCGAAACTTATAGAATCGACGATCGGAAATCGGAAATTCTCTCAGGTCAAGCCGAGTCGTTCGGCCTCAGCAAACAGGTCGTATTGCTTCATCTTCTTAAATAGTGTTGTGCGGTTGATTTGAAGTGCTTCGGCGGTTGCCTGCCTGTTCCAGTGATTTGCCTCAAGGGCCTTCTGAATGATATTTTTCTCCGGCTCAGCCAATGCCTTTTTCAGGTTCATCGGCCTGTACTTTTCCTGCTGTTGGCGTGGTTGTTGTATGACTGATTCTGGTAAATCATCGGGACTTATAAATTTGCTTTTACTTAGTAAAACCGACCGTTCGATTACGTTCTCCAGCTCACGCACATTGCCTGGCCAGGAATAACGCTCCAAATATTCCATCGCCTCATCGCTAATACCGAGCTTTTCTCTGCCGTGCTGCACACAGTATGCCCTGAGGAAATGCTCCGCCAGCAGACGAACGTCGCCTACTCTCTCACACAAAGGCGGCAAATCCACTTTTACTACATTTATCCGGTAGTATAAATCTTCCCTGAATCTTTCTTGCTTGACTTCGTCGTAAAGGTCACGATTTGAAGCGAGTATAATTCGCGTATCGACGGTATGAGTTTTATTACTGCCAACCGGCTCAAATTGCCTGTCCTCCAGAACACGTAAAAGTTTGGCCTGAAGAGCAGGTGAAGCATTGGAAATCTCATCAAGGAAAATAGTTCCCTTATCTGCATCTAAAAACTTGCCTTCTTTATC
>CAZZHL010000378.1:0-1778 GCA_964653945.1 uncultured Pirellulales bacterium | reverse complement strand
TTCCTCAGGACGATAGCGACTCACATGTGCGTGATATCGCTGATGTTCTCTGCGAGATGGAGAAAATTACGCATGAGCAGCTCGAACTTCTGCGTCAGCAGCAAAACTCCGGGGCTGCAACTGATGCTGAAACATGGCTGTTAAATAACGGTTTAGCCACTGATGACATCTTGATGGCTAAAGCCTCGTTATATGGGCTTGAGTTTAGACACATAACAACTCAGAACGTAGAGAAGCAGGCTTTTGAAAAGCTCGAAGTTGATTTTATAAAAACTAATTCTGTCTGCCCGATTGCAATTGAGCAGGATATTTTGCTCGTTGCAACGTCTGAGCCGACAAATTTATTTGCAATAGAAGATGTAAAAAGACGAACACAGATGGACGTCCGTGCCGTTGTCTGCAGCGCCGAGGATATTGTTGCAATATGTAATTCGTTCGAGGCCGATACAATGGATTATAAGCTTGATGACATCATTAGTGATATGACCGAGGTCGAAGTCGTTCAGGACCAGCAGGAAGAATCAGAGGACCTCGAAAGAATGGCAGGACAATCCCCTGTTATTAAATTCGTCAATTATCTCATCAGCAATGCAATACGCGAAGGTGCCAGCGACATTCATATCGAGCCGAAGGGCAGCTGTACCAAAATAAGACACAGGATAGACGGGGTGCTCTTCGAGGTGATGCAGGCACCGTTAAAAATGCACCCGGCCATCGTCTCACGTATCAAGATTATGTCCAATCTTGATATCTCCGAGAGACGGCTGCCGCAGGATGGCAAAATCTCGGTCATTGTCGGCGGCCGAGAAATCGACCTGCGTGTTTCAGTTCTGCAGACAAACCACGGAGAGAAAGTTGTTATCCGCGTGCTGGACACCAAATCTATTATGAAAGACCTTGGGCAGTTAGGTATGGAGACGGAGATTATGACTGCTTTTCATCAGCAGATAGCGCTGCCGTATGGGATTTTGCTTGTGACCGGGCCTACCGGCTCCGGTAAAAGTACCACCCTCTACTCAGCCCTTTGTCAGATGGATGGTGAAAAACTAAATATCTCGACAGTTGAGGACCCCATCGAGCTGCAGCTTGATTTCTGCAATCAGATACAGGTTAACGAAAAGATAGGGCTGGACTTTGCTTTAGCCCTGAGGTCATTGCTGCGTCAGGACCCTGATGTGATGATGATAGGCGAGATTCGGGACAACGAGACGGCTCGCATAGCGGTGCAGGCCGCCCTTACCGGCCATCTTGTGCTTTCAACGCTGCATACGAATGATGCAGCCAGCAGTGTTACCAGGCTGGTCAATATCGGTATTGATGCGTACCTGATAGCGGCATCATTGAATGCGGTGCTTGCACAGCGGCTGGTCAGAAGGATTTGCCCGAAGTGTAAAGAGGTTCACCAGATACCGGAGCATATGCACAAATTTGCAGAAGAGTCAGGTGTTCAGCTGGAAGAGCTTTTTCACGGTGTCGGCTGCGATTACTGCAGGGGCTCCGGCTATGCAGGCAGAACAGGTATTTATGAGCTATTGATTGTTGATGAGATGTTCCGGGCAGAGATTTCCAAAGACCCATCTGTTAGTAATATGCGTCGCATATTCAACGGGAGTGGCCGGACAAGCTTATTTGATGATGGGATGATAAAGGTAAAGCAGGGCATGACAACAATAGAGGAGGTTCTGCGTGTATCTGAAATGTATGGCCAGAGCGAAAAAAAGTTTTTCGCTGAGGTTGAAAATGTCGTCTAAGCCGGCTTGAAACCTGATATGAGCTGC
>CAZZHL010000377.1:0-1779 GCA_964653945.1 uncultured Pirellulales bacterium | reverse complement strand
ACGGCAAAATGCACGGTAATGTAACAATCGCCACAAATATGGCCGGTCGCGGAACCGATATTGTTCTGGGACCTGGCGTTGCTGAGCTTGGCGGGTTGCATGTACTCGGTACTGAAAGACACGAGGCCAGAAGAATCGATAATCAGCTTCGAGGCCGATGTGGCAGGCAGGGTGATGCCGGTTCCAGCCAATTCTTCCTTAGCTTTGACGATGACCTGATGAAATATTTTGCCTCTGAATTTACCGTTAAGGCACTGACAAAAATAGGGTGGCAGGAAGGTGAACCGATTGTTCATCCCTGGATAAGCAAAGGTATCGAAAGAGCCCAAAAGAAAGTTGAAGAACGAAACTATGAAGTTCGCAAGAGTCTGCTTGAATATGATGAGGTTATGGACTACCAGCGGAAAATCTTTTATTCACGCAGACGACAGATACTGGCTGGTCAGGGGCTAAAAAGTATCATTCAGGAGATGATTGAAGCAACGATTGAAAAGCACTGTGAGACCTTTCTTGGTAAGGACTATCCTCGCAATTGCATTGTCGAGTGGGCCAGAACAAATTTTGGTACCGATTTAAGAACCTCAGACATTGTCAGCGATGAGCCGACGGAAATTGAGCACCTAATAAAAGAAAAGGCGAAAAGTAATGCTGCCAATAACATATCGCTTTCTCTGGGTGAATATTTAGAAGACTACAATGACCCTCGAAGCTGGGACATTGCTGGTTTATCCAAATGGGCTATGAGTGCATTTAAAGTTAGCTTGAGCCAAGGCAAGGTCAAAGACCAGTCTCCGGAGGAGATTGAAGAACAATTGATTTCAGCGGCTGCCGAGCAAGTTGATAAAAAAGACTGTTCACAGCTGGACGAATTTTTGAAGAGGGATTTTGCCATACGTACGTTTGCCGAATGGGCAAGGGCCAAGTTCGATATAAAATTGGACGTTAGCGAGCTATCGGATCTCAATGCCTCCCAAATCCGTCAGCTTCTTGCTGAAAGAAGCGCAGCTAAATACAAGCGCCGTGAGATTGAGTATCCTGTAGAGTTTGCAATGAATATGGTCTATGGGCAGGAGGGAGCCAATGTGTATGCGTTTGAGTCGCTGGCTGAATGGGCAAATAAAAAATATAACGCCGGCCTGACAATCGAACAATTACAGAACGCCAGGCCCCGCCAGGTGCATAAACAGCTACTCGAATTAAGTGAAAGCTATAACAACGGCGAATTAGACAGGGAACTCGCTGAAAAAATTGCAAATTTAAATACTGCTGAACTAATTAATTGGGCCAATGAAAGATTCGATGCTTCTCTAACTGAAGAGGACATCAGTGATGAGCCGGGACTTAAAGAAAAGCTGTATGAAAGGGCGAGGGAATTTTTACGTGCTGAACTTAGTGACCTGGAAAAATATGTTTTGATACAGGTTTATGACGGTGCCTGGAAAGACCATCTCTACATGATGGACCATCTGAAAGGTAGTATCTGGACACGCTCTTTTGCTGAAAAAGACCCCAAGGTGGAATATAAGCGTGAAGGCTTCAGGATGTTTGAAGAAATGCTTGAGACTATTGAGAACCGGGTTACTGATATTATATTCAAGGTACGCTTGGAAGCCGGCGCCCGAGCCAGGAGTGTCTGGACGGTAAGTCAAACAGAGCATGATGAGGTTGGCCAGTTCGCAATGGCCGAGCGCCAGCGAGCCGCAGCCCAGGCCCCGCAGGGCGAGCAGAAGGTAAAACAGATTAAGTTGGAAAAGCCAAAGGTTGGAAGAAACGACCCCT
>CAZZHL010000376.1:0-1790 GCA_964653945.1 uncultured Pirellulales bacterium | reverse complement strand
CATAGTATGCTACAAGACTTACTAACATCATAGCCATACAGAGATCTGTAGGTACACCACGGCGTTTCAAAGCTGCAATAAAGAAACTGATGCCGCTTGCTCCTCCGCTTGGCAGGGCCTGGTCTGCGAATAGTTTGGCAAAGGCGAGGGGTACAAAAGAAAAAAAGCTTTGCCGTATATTGACATAATGCAGAGCCCTTTTCCAAACTGCCGCGGTACAAACGTAAGTACCGAATTGCAGAAGCAAAGCCACCAGTAACCACTCAGGCTTAGCCTCTCGTGCCAGTTTAGTAAAATGTTCTATTTCACCGATGTGAGTTACGGCTGCGATTAAGCCGGCCAACAACAAAATACCGATAAACCATGCTCTGAATTTGTGGGCTTTTGCTTCCGCCGCAGGCAGAGACGACGAAGATGGAATTTTGTTGTTTTGTGATTCCTCCATTTCGTATTATTTCTAATTCTTCAATCTATTGTTTACTTGCTTTCATGATAACGATAATCCCACCTGCGTTGCTGGTTCAGCAGTATCATTAATCTTACTTTTTTATCATATTACCGCCAGCCCAATTTTCAACAGAATTTCCCCCAAAATCGCCAAGCTTGTCCTGAGCACAGTCGAAGGAACACCAAGTATTCTTTTTATTATTAAAAATCCGCGTTTTTCCGTGTATTCGTCCGTCCTCTTACGCTTCACGAGTTACCAATCACCATTCACCAATAACCAAAAAAAATAGCGGCGGTCGGGATCGAACCGACGACCTTGGGCTTATGAATCCCACGCTCTAACCAGCTGAGCTACGCCGCCAAACATTAGCCACAAAGTCACGAGGACACAAAGAAGTTAAAAGTAAAAAAACAAAATTTAGTGCCTTTGTGCCTTGGTGGCAAACAAAGCACTTATAAAATAACACCTTCCTACACACCTTGTCAATTATTTTCATAGCACTCCATGCGACTGTGCTCCACCCATCTATCCCCGCGCAGGCGGGGATCTACTCATATTCACATCCACGCATCCACTCATTTACGCACAGTTTCGAACATTTGAAATTAGTATTTTGGACTTGTCCGCCGAAGTTTTGAAGTCTTGACGAAGGCGGATTTGTTTAGGATTTCGTGCCCTGTCCCCGCGAAGACAGGGATTACCGGAGTCTGTAGAACATTTGGTGCGTCGGTACATTAACTGTCGGCGTGGCTTGCACTTCAAGGCCAATCAACCATTGCAGCATACTAAGAGGACTTGGAGCCGGGTTAGCAGTGAGGATGGTGATAGGACGAACAATGCGACCGAACAGATTATTGTGCTGGACTACAATATCAGAGCCAAGACAACACGAGGCTTGAAGAACATCGAGAAGGTGCTGTGTCATTGTTACCTGGCGGAGTTTCTGCGAGGCAGTGACGGTCTCTGTGATTTGCGAAAAGTGGTTTGACAGCCGCCGGTTAAGCGTGGCTTTGAAAAATTCCCCCACAATCTTTGGGATGGTTACTGATACCGATAGGAGTTATCGTGATTTCTTTCATATGTTATTCTACCTTGTAGTAATGTGGCGTTACCCGCTTTTTAGCTTTAGATAAGTTTTGCAAGGGCTGCAGAACTTCTTGATTGTCTTTAGTTTTCTTGCGCAGACGAAGTTCGGTCATCATCTTGCAACTATACAGAACGGGCAAAGCTTATAGTTCAAGGCATAAAGTTTTGTTTCTCATATCGATTTTTGATCATAGACCCTTTAATAAGCTTCCCTTTCGGAGTTTGTTCGATAAAAGCATAATTGTAATGAAGAACA
>CAZZHL010000375.1:0-1791 GCA_964653945.1 uncultured Pirellulales bacterium | reverse complement strand
GATATAATCGGCACAAAAAACGAGGTGCCTTTTGATTATCAAGGGGCGCTGGAGCTAATAAAGCCGGGCGCTTTAATTTATGCAGATGATGGCAAAATCACCTTTGAAGTTATGTCAATCGAAAAAAAGCGATTGAGAACAAAGGTGGTTAACGGTGGAGAATTGAAGGAAAATAAAGGAGTCAACATACCGGCAGCCAAATTGGAGTTTGAACCGTTTACTGAAAAAGATAAGATAGATATTGAAGTTGGTATTAATAATAAGTTTGATTACGTTGCGCAGTCATTTGTAAGAAGCGCAGATGATATAAGATTGGTTAAAGACCTGGTTAAACCGAGACATCTGCATTGCCAAATTTTCGCAAAAGTGGAAAGTCGGCAGGCGCTGGATAATATCGACACAATCATCGATGAAGCTGATGGTATTATTGTAGCGCGAGGTGATTTAGGTATTTGTGTTCCTATTTATGAAATTCCGGTTATACAAAAAGAGATTGTCCGTAAGTGCCGGGAGAAAAATAAACCCGTCGTTGTGGCCACTCAGATGCTGGATAGTATGACCGAAGAGCCGATTCCTACCCGAGCAGAGGTTACTGACGTGGCCAATGCCATTCTTGATGGAGCTACACATTTGCTATTGTCGGCTGAGACCGCTGTGGGTAAACACCCGGATAAAGTAGTTGATATGATGAACAAAATCATAAAGAGCACAGAAAATTATCAAGCCCGAAATTAGTATAAACAAAAATATTGAAATAAGGAGCAAGTAGAAATGAAAAAGGTGAAGATAATTGCTATAATAATTATTTTGTTGTTGGCCCTGATAGTCTTTATTCAGAACACCCAGGCAGTAGAAACCAAACTGCTATTTTTAACTATCACTATGCCAAGGGTGCTGTTATTAATGCTGACATTTATAATGGGTTTTATCGGTGGTCTTATTACAGCGAGTTACATTTTGAGAAAACCCGGTCATTCGGACACAAAAGATTAAAAGGACAATTGATTCAGCAAACAAGTTAGTAATGTGGCTTCGAAAAAAGTAAGGACGCAAGGATAGTAAAAATGAGAGTAAACATGAAAAAATCCAGACCGACTCAAAAGCGCTTGAAAAAAGCGGGATTGCCGCCCGGGACGCTGGTGCACGTCGGTGAAAAGAGAGCGGAGGCAGTGCGGATTAGCTATATCGATTATGATGAGCAGAATATCGAGGGAAAACAGGTCTCGAATATCGAGCAATGTTTCCCATTCAAGGCAACCCCTACTGTAACGTGGGTAAATATCGACGGCCTGCATGAAGTAGAAGTGATAGAAAAGCTCGGAACGCAATTTGAGCTGCACCCCTTGATACTTGAGGACATTCTGCACACAACCCAGCGGCCTAAGTTCGAGGATTTTGAAAAATACCTTTTTATCGTGCTGAAAATGCTAAGCTACGACGATGTAAATCAAACGGTTGAGCAAGAGCAGGTAAGTCTCGTACTGGGCGAGAGTTTTGTGATTTCATTTCAGGAACGTGTCGGAGATGTATTCGAGCCGATAAGGGACAGAATCAGAAACTCGAAAGGCCGCATCCGGAAAATGGGGGCGGATTATCTTTGTTACTCGCTGATAGACGCCGTGGTTGACGGCTACTTTACTATACTGGAAAAAATAGGGGAGAAAATCGAGCTTATGGAAGAAAAGCTGGTTTCAGACCCCACAGAAAAGACACTTAAGCAAATCCATAAGCTCAAAAGCGAAATGATATCTTTGCGAAAGTCGGTCTGGCCTTTAAGAGAGTTAATCAGCG
>CAZZHL010000374.1:0-1831 GCA_964653945.1 uncultured Pirellulales bacterium | reverse complement strand
CTGGCCAGGAAAATTATATCCGAATGGCGAAAGTATTCGTGCAGGCCTTTGTCAATCCCCAAAGCGTCTTTGTGGAAATACCGCGTTCCCAGCTCGCCAAATAGATGCGGACCATACCAGTAGTTCCATTCGGTCATGGCAACCTGGATGTCTTTGCCTTTCAGGGTATTCAATTTTTGACGGAGTTGCTGATGGAATTGAACCTTCTGTTTGATATTGTTGGCGATTTGGGAGGTATGCTCAACCAGGTCGTTTTTCCTCGCGCAATAAAAATGCTCCGCAATCAAGTCAATGTGGTCCGAACAGTGCTGTAGTAATCCTTTGCTCCATGGTCCGACATTTCCGGAGGCAATCGGGACGATATTTGGGTCCACTTCACGCATTTTGTCCACTATCCAGTTATGTTTGAGAACATAATGCTCCAATCTCATATAGCCGAGCTGCCAGTTTCCCCACATTTCATTGCCGATGCACCAATAGCGAAGATTAAACGGTTCCGGCTCGCCGTTTTTGGCCCGTAAAGAGCCCATAATTGTATCAGCCGAACCGTTGGCGTATTCCAGCTGAGCAGCCGCGGAGTAAGCATCGCCGAAACCGGTGTTGACGGTCACTAATGGTTCGGCATTAAGCAACCGGCAAAAGCGAATAAATTCATGGAAGCCAAAGTCATTGTGCTCCACGCCGGTCCAGGCAGGATTTTTGCGAGGGGGCCTGCGGTCCCTGTCACCGATGCCATCGCGCCAGTCGTAACCACTGACGAAATTTCCGCCGGGCCAGCGATACATCGGGGCATTAAGCTCTTTAAGCAATCCCAAAGTATCGGCACGCATACCATCGATATTGTCCGCCGGCATCAGGGAAACTGTGCCAACAAAGCATGCTCCTTCGGCTACCTTGATTTCCAGCTTGCCTTTTATAGTGTCGGCACCAGCTGTAAACCGAAATGGACACTTGATATATTCATTCGCGCCAACAGCGAAGCGAACGTCTTGTCGGTCTTCCGGTTCGCCGCCCCAGATAAGTGATACCGTCACATTCGCCCCCGTGTCTTCTGTTGAAGACAGAAACGGGGGCTGTTTGACTTTGAGGTAGATATAACCAACATATTGTTTATTTTTAACCAGTCCCAGGTCGAGCTGCCGGATGCCGCTATCAGGCTGAATGAGCGGCGTGTGCTCACCAACGAAGGAACCTTCCTTAATCATAACAACCGAATTGGGCCCACCCATGATTTGCCAGGGTGAGGCGCCAACTACCGCAAAAGGATGATTTTTGGGAACGCCACCTGTGCTGCGATAGGGGTCGTAATTTGCCGTAATGGGAAAATAAAATTTCCGGTCCTCTAACATCTCCGCCCATATTCCACCATAAATGCAGCGACCAAGATGCTCGATAAATTGTCCATAGATATATTTGGAAATCGGCTCACCGATTTTGCCGGTATCAATCGTAACGGCAATTTCCTGCGATACTTTGGCCTGACTGGCCTGCTGATGACAGCTGGCAAATATCACAGACATCAAAAAACCAATGCAAACAAAGCGAACGCCTATCATTTTACATATCCTTTCTATTTTCGTTTTGCCCTATGGAAAAGATGGAATTTTAACGGAAATTAAGAAAAGTGCAATTCTATAATATCCTTATCGTTAAGGATATGATTTCTCTGGGCGTTTTGGCCGTCATAGACTCCGGTCCCCCAAATTCTTGCAAATTTAAGTTTCTCGACCAAATCCCTGTGAATCGCTGTGGCCATATCCATAACCGTAGAGCCCCCCGGCAGTGTAAACGGCTCATCCATATCAGGTTTCTTGCCGGGCGGCTTGGCGTA
>CAZZHL010000373.1:0-1834 GCA_964653945.1 uncultured Pirellulales bacterium | reverse complement strand
CTGCCTTTTCTTTCCGGCAAGGCGTTTATTGCGTTACAGGTTTTTATCGCGAACAGAACGTATGTGATGAAATGGCCGAGGCCTGCCGCGAGCACAAAAAAGAAGAGCAGCCACGACAAATCAGGATAGCCAATAAAAGCTCTGCTTATGAGTCCAACGAACGCAAATACACATATCATAGGAGTCGTCAGGACCGTTGCGGCCAAAATGAACGCAAACGCGTAAATCAGAAACAGCGCCATCGGCAAATCTTTGGCCTTTATTGAACGCCGCTGTATAAACGAGTTGTAATCCTCCGCGAATCCCGTGAGCATTAACAAAGCCCAGTAAATATTGAAGACCGGAATGAATAAATATCCAATCGCTTTGCCGGGGGAGACAGATGCCCGGCCATCCTGAATCGCGGCCCACATCTTGTAAAATAGCGCAAGCTCGATTAGCACGCTGCATACGAGAAAGACATCTGCTGCCGCGAAAGTCGCAATCAAAGTCGAATAAGCCCCTTTTCTTATTGCCAGCATCAGACCTAACAAGCCAAAAATTCCCGCAATAATCCGCAGAGCCATCCAGCAATACACAAATACCATTTTTGACAGTGCCTTTGATAATGCCTTTGATTCAGGTTTTTCTTCCTTTACCGGCTCCGCAGTTTTTATGGGGGCTTCTACGGGCTTCGCAATTTTTGCTGGTGTTTCTACTGGTTCCGGACTTTTTACGGGTGGTGCTACCGGCACTGCGCTTTTTGCAGGGGGCGCTACTGGCTCCGGACTTTTGGCAGGGGGTTCTACGGCTACAGGCTCGCCTCGCGGCGAAGCGGGCGTCTCTATAAACGGTTGAATAGTAAATGGCTTGCCGCACTTGGGGCATTTTGCCTGTCTGCCGGCGAACTTATCATCGACGTTGAACCTTGCCTTACAATTAGGGCACTGCGTTTTCATTTAAATTCTTTCCCGGGAACGATTTCAAATCCGAGAGCCATTCTACCACATTTTAAGCCGAGCCGAAGGGTTTTTACCCTGTTTTTTCTTTGACTGTCACCGGCAAAAGGGTATAATCATAATCGCCTTTACCGGGGGGCAAAAGGCAGGAGAGCAAAAATGATAGACCTGATATTGAAGTTTCGCATTGTCCATTGTGTCATATCTGTCACTGATATTCTTGGGAGACCCTAAATGAAGACTCTTAAAAAACCCGTGTGCTTACTGCTTGCTTACGCTGTGTTTTTCCAGGGTTGTGCCGGTCGCACGGCGAATCCCATCCCCGCATACCTCCCAGGCGATGAAAATCGCTCCTGCTCTGCACTTCAAGCAGAAATCGCGCAACTCGGCTCAGACATGCAACGCATATTGCCGGAGACCAACAAATTCGGGTACAACGCTGTCTGTGCGACTGCGGGTTTTTTCCTTATAGTGCCGTTCTTCTTCATGGACATGAAAGATGCCGACAAGATTGAGTGGGAGGCTATGAGAGTCAGACACAATAGACTCTTGGTCTATGCCGCTGAGAAGGGCTGTGATTTTGGAGGAAAGGGCTCGCCTGAAAAGATTTTGTCACCCAAAGAAGCCAAGAAACTGTCGGAAGAGCTAAAGAAACAACAATCCGATGTCCAAAAGAAACAGAGCCAAGAACAACCAAATACGTCCATAATCAGTAGCCCGAAAGTTTTACACTGCGCCAACTGTGGTCGTGAAGTAGGTAAGCTTGAGAAAGCATATGTACACGAAGGTCACGTCGTGTGCTCACAATGCTACTTAAAATTGAAACAGCAACCGTAGATTCCCCGAATCTGCCACACTATTGTTGCTCGGCCTGGGTGTCCCGATGCTATCGGGGT
>CAZZHL010000372.1:0-1864 GCA_964653945.1 uncultured Pirellulales bacterium | reverse complement strand
CATTTCGAGCGAGCCGAAGGCGAGTCGAGAAATCTGTTTTTTAATAGATTTCTCCGCTTCGCCCCTGTGTCTTCCTGTCGGAAGACAGGAACAGGGGCTTCGGTCGAAATGACAACGAGTCTTTTCTACAGAGCAAAAAATAGAAAATACGATATATGTGATACGCATAACATAATACGAGACAAATATGGGACTATACGATAGAGATTATACTCAGGCGGATTTTCAGCCTAATTTCCGCTATACACCACAGATGCGCATTGGCTTTCCAAAGGTTACACCTGTGGTTAAATGGCTGCTGATTATCAATATAGCGGTATTCTTTATCTCGGCCATTATTCCGCGTATCGGCAACTTTATTTATATGTGGTTTCAGCTTGATACGACTACCCCGGCTCAAGCTTTGCAGCTATGGAGATTAGTAACTTACCAGTTCCTGCATGGAGGATTCTGGCACATTGTCCTAAATATGTGGGCTTTATGGATGTTCGGTCCAATACTTGAAAACAACTGGTCAAGCAGAAGGTTTCTGCCATTCTATCTCGGCTGTGGAGTGGCAGGGGGGCTCTTTTATACCTTGCTCGTCTTCGTACACTTTCTGTCACCTTTGCCTATGGTAGGTGCCTCAGGCGCGATACTCGGTGTCTTCGCTGCTTGTGCAATCCTCTTTCCGAATATGAAATTGATTTTTTTTCCCTTCCCTATCTCTATACCGATAAGAGCAGCAGCGATTGTGGGTCTGATTCTATATTCTGTCTTTGTCGCGACGCGTTCAGCCAATGCAGGCGGCCATGCGGCCCATCTGGCTGGTATGGCTGCAGGAGCCGCTTACGTGTTCTCGGAATCCTGGCTGGCTAAAACCAAACTTAAAATTGAAACCAATAAATGGCAAAAGAAAATGGCCGAACAACGTAATTTGCAAATCGAAGTCGATAGAATCCTGCGAAAGGTCCACGAACAAGGCATACACAGCTTAAGTTCAAAGGAAAAAAGAATCCTCAAAAAAGCCACCGAAGCAGAACAGAAGCGCCGTGACTTGTAAAATCAACAATCGTAAATCAAAAATGCTCGTCCCTGATTTCTGACTTCTAAATTCCTTGCCTTTACCTCAGCCAGTTTTCGCATAGAACGGCGAGGTCCTTCAAATCCACAATACCATCGGGAACAGGTACAGGTGCCACGTCCACCGTTGCGTTGCTTTGACCCCAGTATTTAGCAAGCATTGCAAAGTCTTTAAAGTTCACTTCTCCATCGTCATTGAAGTCGCCATCCGAAATTGATGAAACCTTCAGCAGCTCGATTCCGTCGCCGGTCTCCAAATTACGCGAGTACTGCTTATTGTTAGGGTCATTCCAGTGCTCATGCACGCCAAGACTTTGTAATCGTGTACCGTCCCTCTCAGGGTCGTAGAATGTCCCCGAAGGCGGGTCATTCGCCTCTGCTGCTTCATGGAGATAATCATCGGTCCCAGCATGGTTTGGGCCGTCAGCATCAGGCCATTCCTCGATAAGAAAGTCAAAGCCCACCGAGTCGATGGCTACCTGGTCCTGCGAGGCAAAAATACTCGAAGGCCAATCATCATTGAAAGGTGCCGACTGCCATTTCCGCGGTAACTGATTAAGAGGAGGATCGTTGTATTGGGCATGCTTACCACTGTACAACGCATCAAACAGGCAGAGAAACGTCTTACCGCCGACTTGACTATGGCCCATCAGGTCAACAAAGTTTCTGTAGCTGCCGCTCGCGGGCACACTATAGGGAGTATCCGAATGCATATCATAATATCCATGGGAAACATAATATGCATCAGGGCAACGAAGAGAGCCATAATGGTTCTTTCCACAAGCGGTGATTCCTGCCTGGT
>CAZZHL010000371.1:0-1918 GCA_964653945.1 uncultured Pirellulales bacterium | reverse complement strand
TGCGATGAAAGATTTTGACAATCTCAGCCAGGTCCTTTCTCAGGAACGGCTCGCCTCCGGTTGGCGTAAAGAAAAGCATATCATCCATGCTGGCGGAGACCTTCTCTATCTCGTCTATAGTCAGCTCATTAGTGACCCTGCCACGTTCGCCCAGCAAGCAATGTTTACAATGTGCATTGCAGTTCTCGGTCACGAAGAAAACGAAGTAGATAGGTGACGTTCGCCTTTTAAAAAATATTCTCTTGCCATATTTTAGGTAGTTTAAATAACCCATCAGAATCTCTTTCCGACTATAAAGCTGGCTACAGCGAATAGCATGCCAAGCACAACCACAAGTGTATCGATTAGCAGAAAACCACAACTTTTTCCCAGAAAAGACCAGCCCTTCGCTTTCCGGAGGAAACTGAGAAAAGGAAAATTGAGCAGCAGTATGATGGTACAGCCTATTAGCGCCGCTATGAGAAAGTTGTGCTCCTTAACCATGACAGACAATAGCAACAGGAGCATCGTCAGAAGAGATACAAGAACGCTTAGGATAAAAAACCAGGGTACTGTGGTGAAACTTTCTCGTTTGGGCGAAGGCCCAGCCGTAGTCCCGATTTGTCCGATTCTTCCCCGCTGCGGCGCATCGAGGCGAGCAAGCTTATTTCTAAGCCGAGTCATGGTCAGGCCGTAAGACCGCCAAAAATCGGTTCTTATCAACTCAATCAAGCAGTAGTGTTTGAGATGCCTCACAGCCAACCTTTTATCCATGTATATTTTATGGCCGGCGGTTAATAATCTTTGTCCGAATTCAGCGTCCTCGGTCACACTTGCCCCCTGGTAATTTTCGTTAAAGCCCTTGTTCTCTTTAAAGACGTCGCTCCTGATGGCTGCAGCGCTGGTGTAGAAGGCACCAGTGTAAACAGGCAGCCGGGCGTAAGTGTAATGCATCCACAGGTTCTTGTATTCGCTGCAGAAGTTACTGTATCTCATATCTTTGCTTAAAAGGCCAACCACACCGGAGATTTGAGGGTTTGCAAAATCTTCGGCCACCAGTGAGAGCGTATCGCCTTCGAGCATGATGTCGGCATCGGTGAAGAATATAACATCTCCCCTCGCTTCCTTGGCCCCTTGGTTTTTGGCCCTGGCAGCGCCGTGTTTCTCCTCCAATTTAATCACTCGACAAGGGAATTGCCCGGCCACAGCCAAAGAGTTATCGGTGGAGCAATCATCCACAACTATGACCTCACAAGGTGGATATTTCGATTGATATATTGCTTCAAGGCACTTGCCAAGGTTTTCCTGCTCGTTATACATCGGGATAACGACAGATATCTCCAGGGGTGGATAGCTTTCACTGACCATACGAGTAATGGTAGCACGGCCATTCCTTCGACGGTGAGCCGCTTGGCCGTGTTTTTCAAAATCACGGGCTGGAAGCCCGTGATACGGTGATGCTTTGAATAATCACCTGCAATGTTTCGGTTAGGTTTGTCTTGGGCTGCCAGCCGATAGTCTTTTTGATTCGCTCCAGGTTAGGCACCCGACGCATCATGTCCTCGATGGGTCTTCCGTAGGCAACCTCGTAGGGAACAAATTCCTTTTTGCTTGAACTGGCCGTCAGAGCAATAATTTTATCAGCAAGCTGCTCAATGGTGGTCTCTTCAGTAGAGCCGATATTATACACCTGACCTGCGGCATGGTTGCAGTTCATCAATTCAATGACCGCCTCCACAAGGTCGTCCACGAAACAGAAACATCGTCTTTGTTTGCCTGTCCCGTAAATCAGAACCGGCTCGTTTCTTGACGCCCATTGAACGAAGCGAGGCACCACCATTCCATATTGGCCTGTCTGCCTCGGCCCGATTGTGTTAAAGAACCTGCCGATAACTACGCCTAATCCATACTGTTGATGGAAAGCCAGGCCTAAAAATTC
>CAZZHL010000370.1:0-1925 GCA_964653945.1 uncultured Pirellulales bacterium | reverse complement strand
AATATTGCAGAGATTGCCGGGAAATGCCAGCTTTTTTTGCAGCTGCACCTATCGGTGATAATTTGCCTTTCTGACTCAAAGCTTCTCCTGAAAACTGATTATTCTCTACAGTTTATTAGTTTTCGCCTTTATCCGGTTTTCCGCAGCAGCTACCAGGGCTAAAAATGAGGCCTTTACCTGCTCAAATGTCGGCTGCCCTATAGTTTTTCCGGTGCCTGCCGGCATATCTTTTTTTTTCGGCCAATCAGGCGAAATCATGAGTAAATAATCAAAACCAGCCGGAATTTGGTCCTGGTTTTGCCGAAAGGCCTCCCGCAACAGGCGCTTGACGCGATTACGCACGACTGCGCCACCGCAGGATTTACTTACAGAAACACCCAATCGCGCATAACCGCAATCGTTCTCTGCCATATACAGCGTAAGCAGCCCATCGCTGACACGCAGCTTACGGGCTAAAACGGCCTTGAATTGCCTGTTACTGACAAGCCGTTTCTTTTTCGAAAAAGACAATTCGGGTGTCGTTCCCTGATGTCTATTGTCCGGTGTTGTTTCGGAAAATTTCTTCAAGACTTCACCATAAACTATCAACCCGCCATTGGCCCGCCTTTGATGTGCTAACCCGTCGCCATAGCCGCCTCATCTGCCGTTTTACGCCTGTGTAAAACTTCAGCGCTTATTTTACGAAGCACCCTACGATAATCCAAAACGCCGACAAGCTCATCACTTTCATCTGAAGCCACTACGGGCATACTCTCCAGGTCATAGTGTCTCATATGCTCTATCGCCTCTTCAAGCGGTTGTTGAGGTGTCGTTTTGTCCTGTACCGGCTCAGCAACATCACAAGCCAGCAACCATCCCGCAACATCTCTGTTAGCGAACATCTCCTTGATGTCAGGGATTGTAATTATCCCTGTGATTCTGGATTGACCATCAATCACCGGATAATATATACTATCAGTTGTGCTGAATACTTCAAGAATCTGCTGCAACGACAAATCCTGTGGAATACTTGTCGGCTCGGTATCCATAACATCGGCAACTTTATACGTCTTTATCAGGTCTTCTTCCGTCACATTCATTCCGACTTCGCCTGCTTTTTTAACACCCACCTTAACAAGCATCGGCCCTATGATTTCCATCAAAAATACTGATGTCATAACAACCATAATAACCATATGGCCAAGGTCTTCGGTAAACTGCTGGCTGGCCAATATGGCAAGGCCGATGGCCACACCCGCCTGAGGTAGCAGACAGAGGCCAAGGTATCTACGAACCACAGATGGGGCATTTGAGCACTTGGCACCAAACCAGGCACCAGTTATCTTTCCTACTATTCTGAAAAACGTATATACCATTATCATAATAACCATCCAGAAACCTAATCTGCCAAACTCCATATGAGCGCCTGCCAGCACAAAAAACGAGACGTAAATCGGTGGAGCAAATTTTCCGACAAGCTTAAACATACCCTGGCTTTGACGAGGAATCAGGTTGGCAATCGTTATACCCAGCACCATAGCCGGCAAAATCGGGTCAATTTTTGGTATCATTGAAATGCCGACAACAAGTAAAAGCGAGGCCAGCGCAAATTCCAGGATTTTATCCTCGGCTCTTACAAACTTTAATAGAAAATATAGCAATACCCCTGCTATAAATCCTAACGCTATAGCACCGACAATCTCGCTGAACAGCACGCCCATAGCCATGAAAACAGAACTATGACCTTTGCCTATAAGTGCTTTTGCTCCTGTTGCGGCTCCCCGATAAAGCAGCAGCGCCAGAGCATCGTCAAGCGCTACTATAGCGAGAACTGTCGCTGTAAGAGGACCCCTCGTCTTATATTCCCATAAGACGTTTGCTGTTGCTGCCGGTGCTGTAGCAGAAGAAATGGCACCAAGCACAAGTCCTATAGCAATCGAAATAAA
>CAZZHL010000369.1:0-1963 GCA_964653945.1 uncultured Pirellulales bacterium | reverse complement strand
GCTTTAGAAACAGCATATCGCCTTCACCAAGCAGCGTCTCGGCTCCATTCTGGTCGAGGACAATTCGGCTGTCTAATCTCGCAGCAACCCGAAATCCGATTCTTGTCGGCATATTCGATTTGATAAGGCCCGTAACAACCGTCGCCTGCGGCCGCTGGGTCGCTAATACAATATGAATACCGACCGCCCGGCTCTTCTGTGCAAGACGAACAACATATGCCTCTATCTCTTTGGGAGCGGTCATCATCAAATCGGCAAGCTCATCGATTATTATTACAATATACGACAGTTTCTTCGCAATCCTCGCTTCTTCCTCAGCGCTGCCAGGTTCAAATCGCCTGATTATCTCCTCTGCGCCAAGATTATTATATTCAACAACGTTCTTGACTCTTGCCTCTGCTAAAAGCGAGTACCGCTCGTCCATCTTCACGGTAGCCCACTCAAGTATCTGGACAGCCATTTGAGTCTCAGTAACAATCGGGCACATCAGGTGCGGAATAGTATTAAAGGCCGTCATCTCCACCATCTTGGGGTCAATCAAAATCATCTTGACCTCATCCGGCCGTTTCGTAAGCAATACACTTGTTATGATACTGTTGATGCAGACGCTTTTGCCCGAGCCGGTCGTGCCGGCAATCAACAAATGCGGCATTCTGGCCAAGTCCGAAACAAGCGCCTCGCCCGACGAATCCTTACCTAGGAACAGCGGAATCTCCATCCTCCCGAATTTATTGCCTGCCAGCTCTATCAAGCTTCTCATGCGAACTTTTTCTTTCTCACTGTTCGGCACCTCAATGCCTATCGTATGTTTGCCCGGTAGTGGTGCCACCACACGAACCGCTCCTACACCCAACGCACGAGCCATGTCATTTGCAAGCGCGCTAATCTGGCTGACCTTAACACCAGCGGCAAGCTCCAGCTCAAACATTGTTACTACCGGTCCGGTTTCAGCCGCAACTACCCGCGCATTGATATTGAACTCCGAAAGCAATCTTTCCAAAGCGCTCGCTTTCGCCTTGACGACCTTCTCCTGAACAGCGCTAAAACTATACTCCGGCTCAGCCAACAGCTCTAACGGCGGCAAAACATAATTCTCATAACTGGGCGGCACATAAGACTTATCCGGCTTACGCGCCTCTGCCGAAGCCGCCTTCGCTTGTCTCAGTGGTTCAATCCTGGCGGGCTCAGGTCTGCTCTGAAAAACATGGGTTATATTATGTGGAACGCGAGGCTCGGACTTCGCTCTTAATTTTTGCCATATCTCGCCTAAAACTTCTCCGCTCTTGGCGGCTTTTTTAGCCACCGACCACATCGGCACAAACACGCCAGCTATCTTTCTGGCTGCAAAACCAAAACAACCAGCAAATATTACAATGAAATTGTCCGCTAATAAAAGTATCCCCACCACCCAAATCGCCAAAAGCAACAGCAGTGTACCTAACGAAGCAAAATGGCTCTGCAGAAAATGCGCTGCACCAATGCCGAGCACCCCACCTGAGCCTATTGGAAAACCAAAAGACCGATGAGGCCACAAGCAATAAAAACTGCTTGAAGCCGCCACCGCAACCAGTCCTAATCCAATCGCCCTGAATATCGGCTGACCTGTAGGCCGATGCGCCAGCTTGGCAATCAGAAAACAAATCACCGAACCTAATATTACAAACACCCCAGGCCCAACATAATACATCAAATAATATGCACAGAATGCACCTGCCGAGCCGCACCAGTTAGCTGAAGGGTCGTTATGCGGATACGCAAATCTGCTCGGCCAATCGCCAATATCAAAGCTAAGACAGCTGCACAAAAGCAACAGCGACAGTCCAATGCCGAGAAATTCCAACGCCGTTATGTATGTACTTCTATCCTTCACCCCGTTGGAATTTTCCTTTCTTTGTATATTATTGTCTTTTCCCCGTTATAAAATTTCTAACGGGGTTCACGAGGCCAACAACCTATCTCGTCC
>CAZZHL010000368.1:0-2025 GCA_964653945.1 uncultured Pirellulales bacterium | reverse complement strand
TATTGCCACGAAGATAGCGGGTTCTTCTGTTGAATTGATTAATTATACTAAATCTACGGGAGGGGCTGAAAATAGAAGCGGTTTTTATTGGGTACAATGTAGAGAAACCATTGCTCCAAATACACGATATTTTTATGTATCTTTTGTTGATATAGATTATGATCCAACTTCTATTGCAGGTATAACACAAATATATACTGCTTTAGCGGCTACAGATTGTTGGGTAGCTCCCAATGTTGTATATCATAGATATTGGAATGACACAACGCCCAGCGGTAGCAGTTATCATTGTTGGTTTTTAATGGCTAATAATTTAGGCGGATATATTGAAAGAGTGGAAACTGGCAGTAATGATGTAGAAGAATCATTAACTTATTGTACAGAAGCAACAATAAATACGATCAGAGCAATAAGAGCAAATGATTCACAAGATAGATTCTATCTTATTACTTCCAAAATGGGGAGTGATAAACAATATGTTTTTAAATGTATTGCGGCAGGCCCAGGCAATACAAATATAAATACCGACCCGGTTGATTATATTATAGATTATGCCGCATATTTACCTAATATTCAGCGAGCAACTGCTTTTGAAATGGACGGCTCCGGAAATGCGCATAATTTAGTTGAGCTAAAATGGGGAACAGGGACGGATAATCCAACAATCGAAGATATCGGAGTCGGATTTAACGGATACACATATTCGCCACATCCCGTTTGCTATCTTACGGATGATGAATGTTATCTTGGTGTTGCCGAATTAGGAAGCTTACCAATCGCACAATTTTTTATATGTGCAAATATAACCGATGCGATTATTCCTGTTGCCGATTTTTCTGGTTTAAATGTCCGGGAAGCTCTTAATGAACTGGCATCTGGTTTTAATTGTGTATGGAAAAGAACGGAAAGGGATAAGGTAAGATTTGTGAGCCGGGGAACCTACTGTGATACAATGGAACTGGATAATAATTTATATAAGAGCAACTGGCAGGAAAGTAAAACAAGACCTTATATCGGAGTAGAAATAAGGAATCCGCTATATGAACAATACTCATATCGTTATCCCGATAATTTCAACGCCGAAGAAGGAGAAGTATATAAATTTGAAAATAGATTCGCCATGCCTATTAATGGCCCATTACTGGCGAAAATTAATGGTGATTGGTTCATGGCAATCCGTACTGAAATAGAAGTAGAGGCTTTCTTTTTGATTGAATTAGAAGAATTCGATTTGATTCAATGGAAAAAATATTTATATGATGGTACCCCCGATGAACAAATCGACTGCATATTAATGGGAATCAGTTACGATGATAAAACAAAACTTACAAGAATAAAGATGATAAGCGTGGATAGTTATCCGTTTAAACAGATTAAATTCAGACCTCATTATTTCGCGGGGAATTGAAAAATGGTTTACGGTACCGGATACGCAAAAATACAATTATGCAACAGCAGTGAAGTGGAACAATACGCTTATGAATTGGGCGGAACGGAACAGGCAGGACTCGCTCAGATTCAGGATCTCGAAGATTTGGATACGGAAGGTATTGAGATTATGGATAATGGCGGTAGAAAGAAAATTGTTGCGGGATATAATGTCAGAATACAGATACCGGTAAGAGTTGTCGATGATATTACCGCTGAGGGATGGGCAACTTTTTTCAATCAATTAAGAGGCTGGACGGAGAAGATAAAAGTGACTCCCTGGCAGGATGAACCTACTTACGCTTATTGGGTTCTCCTTGTAGGTGGTAGAAGTCCCGAACGGCCCAATGGGACACGAAACCTGATAAAAACTACTGTTCTTGAATTTATGGGTGATGAAAGAATCGATTCAATAAGTTGAGGTGAATTATGGCAATTACTCTGTATAGATTTGCGAAAATGTATCATTTCTGCCTTGAAGATGGAGAGGGATTAAGCCCGACTTTATTTCCCGCAAATGATGATACCCATTATGTCAGAATTTCTTCTGGAGGAAAAGATTTTATAGAAGACAAAGGTGACGGGAATTACATCATA
>CAZZHL010000367.1:0-2031 GCA_964653945.1 uncultured Pirellulales bacterium | reverse complement strand
TCGACAAGATAGAAAGCGGCATAACTGTCGAATCTGTGCAATTGACGGATATAACATGGCCTCGGCAGGTCAATGCGGCGTTCGAGGCACTTATCAGCGCAAGTCAGGACAGTCAAAAGACCATCGATGAAGCGAGAACGTACGCCACACAAACTTTAAACGAAGCCGCCGGCCCAGTCGCCGAGGAACTTCTTGAGGTCATTGAGAACGAAAATATAAGCCCAGAAAAGAAAGAACTGCTCTGGAATCAGTTAGCTGGTGCCGGCCAGGAGAAAATCGCTGAGGCACGCGCCTATCGAACAACGGTCGTGGAAACTGCCAGAGCCAATGCCGAATACCTGCAACAGATACTGCCGGAATATCGTAAACGTCCGAAACTCGTCCTACAAAAAATCTACCAGGATGCCATCGAAGAGGTTCTTAACAATGTGGACGAAAAAATAATAATACAGCCGACCGAAGGTACCAAAGGCAATGAAATCTGGATACAGCTAAACAGAGACCCAACTATAAAGCCAAAAACCAAGAAATAGAAATGAACAATCAAGTATCACGGGCTTCCAGCCCGTGATACCACGGCCAGGATGGCCGTGGTACAATACGAAATTATGGCTCATGAACATTTACATTTTAAGCAGGATATTGCTGCCGAACATACCCACAGCAAACAGATTCGCGTTAGCATCGCTCTACTGGGGACATTGGCAGGCGGAATGCTGCTGATAAGCAGCGGCATAGCCCGCTCGAAGTATCTCTATGGCATCGGCAGCTTTCAATCCGAGTTTTTAGCAATGGTTGGCGCGATACTGCTGGGCGCTCCCATCGTTCTACATGCGATAAAGAGCCTTATCAAAAAAGAGATGCATATGGACGAGCTGGTGGCCCTTGCGATTCTGGCCGCCTTTGCGACAGGAGAATATGTCACCGCAGGTATTGTCGCATTTTTTATGCTCTTAAGCGAGCTTATCGAAACCCGCACGGCTCTCGGTGCTCGCACCTCAATCGAATCTCTGATAAAGCTGACACCCACAAAGGCAAATCTTATCAACAGCGATGGTAGTGAAAAAGAAGTAAACGTAAGCAGCTTAAAGCCCGGTGACGGTATCCGCGTCCGACCCGGTGATAACATACCGGCAGACGGCGAGGTTATCAAAGGGCTCAGCTCCATCAATGAGGCAACAATAACAGGTGAATCCCTGCCCGTTGATAAAGTTCCCGGTATGCAGGTCTTCGCCGGCACAAATAACCTTACCGGCGTGCTGGATATCACCGTAACAAAAGCCGGCAAAGATACCACTCTCGGCAAAGTGCAATCATTGATTATACAGGCAGAGCAGACAAAGATACCGATTATGCGAATAATCGACCGTTATGTTAAATGGTATACGCCGACGATTATGATGATTGCCGGCATAGTTTTGTTTTTCACCGGCGATATTAACAGAGCGATTACAATATTAGTTATTTCATGTCCCTGTGCCCTGATTCTGGCGACACCAACGGCAATGGTGGCTGCAATTTCAGCTTCTGCACGGCTTGGCATCCTGATAAAGAACGTTGCCGACCTCGAAGTTGCAGGCAAGATGACGGCGCTGGTATTCGACAAAACAGGAACTGTTACAACCGGCCGATTGTATGTCACCAAGCTAACTCCAGCCGAAGGCGTTGAACCGGCTGAGTTGCTAACTGCGGCCGCCTCAGCCGAGCAAATGAGCAAACACCCTGCTGCAAGAGCATTGCAGGAGGTAGCCAAAGAGGCAAAACTGTCTTTGTCAGCGATAGACAATTTTCAGGAAATCCCCGGCAAAGGCGTAACAGCTTCAGTTGATTCAACGCAGGTTTACGTCGGCAGAGATACATTCCTTAAAGAAAACAATGTGGATATAAGCAATGTCCCCGACCCAAGTATGCACGAGGAGCAGGGCTTCAGCACCCTCTATGTTGCAAAGGATTCAAAGTGCATCGGCTGGATAGGATTGCAGGACAAAACAAGACCTGAAGCTCAGCATGCAGTAAAGGAGTTATTTGATC
>CAZZHL010000366.1:0-2039 GCA_964653945.1 uncultured Pirellulales bacterium | reverse complement strand
GCAACAATAATGGTTATAGAAGGGGCCGACAGGTTTGGCCTGGCACAATTGCATCAGTTGAGAGGTCGTATCGCAAGGTCCCAGGCAAAATCGTATTGTCTTTTGTTTGCGGATACTGACAGCGAAGTGGCTAAAAGCCGGCTCGAAATTATGACCAGAAGCAACGACGGTTTTGAAATAGCAGAACAGGATTTGCGGCTGCGTGGGCCGGGGGAACTGTTTAGCACAAGACAGCATGGTTTGCCGGATTTGAAAATCGCAAATATCGTAGATGATTTCGACCTGCTTGTTATGGCAAGGAAAAACGCTTTTGAGATGGCCTCGCAAGACCCGATGTTAGTAAGGCCGGAACATAAGAATATTCGTCAGGCATTGTTGGCTAAGTTTGGCGGCTCTCTCGGTTTAGCAGATGTCGCTTAAAATAGGGGATAGCTTGATAGATGATAGAAAAAAACGAGACCATGCACAGCGTGAAATGTATTTTTCCTTGGAATTTCTTTGTTAATCTTCTAATATATGAGTTAATATTAGGTTTTTCGGAGAGGGTGGCGAGAAAGCTTCTTTCATATTAGACTTTCCCCACAAAAAACTATTTTTTGCAAAAGAGTATATAAGGCTAAGAGTAAGAAAATGAAATTTAGTAATAGTCTTAAGGTTAATTTGGAGTTGCTTGCAGCAGTTTTAATAATTTCTGTGTTGCGGATAGATACGGCTAAATCAGCATTCTTACTCTATGGCGTAGATTTTAGCTCGCCCCCTCATACGGTTGGTCAACCACCGGTTGCTGGCACTGGGCCCGCCCCTAGAGATAAACCTACAGGTATTGTATTTCCTGGACCTGAAGTTACTCCGTCTGTTGGAAAACTCACTAGCCAACCTGTTAAATTTACTAATCGGTTAGATCTCTCGCAATTGAGGTTTTCTATATCTGGTCGAGACGGATTTAGTAGAGTTTTCACGCGTTATATTATCGAAATGGATGTTCTTGTCGAATCACTTAAAGGAGATACTTGGGACGGTTGTTTCACCATTTTGCTTGATACACCACAGGTTCGAAATATATATTTCCAGCCCGATAAGAAGATAGGAATATTTGTGCCTCATGGCCCGGGAGGGGAGATTGCGAGTTACTCATTCGGAGTGCCGGTCGCTTTGAGTATAGATGTCAATCTTGAGACGTCCCAATGGGCAATCTCTATCGATGAGTCTCACGTATATTATGGACCGTTTCTGGCCGATGGATTGAAATCTTTCCGTGTTAGCTTAGGCGATTATAAACGAGTTGGGAATACGGCAGCGATAGATAATCTCAAGGTGTATGGAATTCCATAGCTGGTGATACCGTTGCTGCTCGGCTTGGGTAGTTTTGCTTTTCTGAGAAAAGGCCAGATGTAGGATAATCATCATTTACTGACCAAAAGAGATGTGAACCCCTATTGCATTGGGACTTGCAGCTTTTTTTGTTGCCTTTTGCCTGACAGCAATAATAGAATTTACTGGAAGTTGGTTGTGAAAAAGTGTAAAAACGCTGAAAAGTAGCGGGTAAGTAGGTGTATAAGCCATAAGCGTCTTTGGGCCTTTATGCAGATTAGTTATAAAAACAAGCGGTTAGAACGGTATTTAATCGGCGTTAACGCGCTGGCTGCGGCGAGCATTACGGCCACTTTTGTTTGGCTGTTTGGCTTCGATGAGCCCGTATTTGCGGCGGAGATTTTATATGCCGTTCAGATAGCTTTGCTCGGCGTCTTTATAGTCGAGAAGATAATTCGGCTGATAAACAGCGTTTCAATAGTTGAATTTTTGCGTGCGAACTGGTTTGAGATTCCACTTTTACTTGCGCTTGGTATAGCTGTATTTGGGGCCGGCAGGTGGTTTGCCAAAACTGACCCTGCGGCAGTTCGGCATTTTGCAGTAGGTATTTATCTTGTCCTGCAGGTAGTCACCAAGCTTTGCAGGACGGGCATTAGTTTTGCCGCTTCGGGCAGAAATCCCACGCAAACTTTAATTGCAAGCTTTCTGGTTTTGATAGTTTCCGGGGC
>CAZZHL010000365.1:0-2073 GCA_964653945.1 uncultured Pirellulales bacterium | reverse complement strand
CTTGCGATGAACGACGAACATAGGTACTTTTGTGCCGTCTTTAGACTTATACCAGACCTGTTTTACCTCGAAAATATTGTTTTCAATGGGAACCTCAGCTTGCCACCACACTTCTTTGGTATCCTTCTCAATATCATATCTGTAAGTTATTGGAGGAATATGGAACGAGGCAAATGTGATAAATGCCTCATTGCTATCCCACCAGCCATAAGCCCCGGCCGAGCCGATTGCTGGAAGTTGTATATCCCGCACATACTTTCCATCTGGTTCAAAGAGCTTGACTTGTGAGCTGACGTTGTGCGTATAAGTGACAAGAAGCTTTCCACCTGCAAGAGAGAATCCCTCGAGAACTGCGTTACATTCCGGGATTATTTCCTGCCAGTTTTCTCTCGCCGGATTAGTAAGGTCAACACGAAGTATCCTTCCTTTTGGTGCATTCCAGTTGGTTTGTAGAAATAGATAGTCTCCTGCCGCTTCTCCAGAAAATCTGGCATCAACATCATTGACCACAGGCACGATAGGTCCATTTTCGGCCACATTTTGATAGTAAATTTCGGATTTCATTCCTGCTGACCCGTACCAGACATCTATGAGCAAGTAGTGTCCGTCTTCGGAGAGACCAGCCCCGATAAGCTTGTCCGGCCCGTAGCCCTTGCCGAACAGCTCTATGTCGCTTGATGGGTCCGCCCCCATTTCATGATAGAAGACCCGCCCACCTTCAGCACTATGGCGAGCATAATAAAAACCGCTTTTATCAGGCTTAAGAGAAAAACCAAAGTACCTTGCTTTTGGCAAGCTGTCGGGAAGTCCCTTTTGTTTATCTACATCGAGCAGCTTAACTATGCACTCATCCTCCCCGCCTTTTTTCAATCCGTATGCCATCACACTGCCGTCTTTAGATACATCCCACATCCTGACGCTCGTTGTATTGTCCGGACTTAAAGGGTGGGGGTCAATCAATACCTCATCTTCACCCTTGAGTCCCTTCCTCATACAAATTACGGACAGCTCCTGATTGGCTAATCTTTTGTGAAAAAAGTAACGTCCTTTGCGTACGGTCGGTCCACCAATTTGGTCAATCCTCATTAGTTCAGTGATTCGCTGCGTTAGTTTTTCACGATTCGGCAATGAGTCAATTACTGACCGGGTGTACTGGTTCTGCTTTTCAATCCACCGTCGGGTTTCTTTGCTGTTGTTATCTTCAAGCCAGCGGTATGGGTCGGTAATCTCAACGCCGTGGATTATCTCTTTAATGTTATCAGTCCGCGTCCTGGGCGGGGTTCTACGAAGTAATTCCTGATGGCAACTAAACGGTAAAACAAAAACTAAAAACAATAATCCCGTGGAAAGATAGCGACATAAATCATTTTTTAGTTGACTGGACATTTCAATTCCTCTTTACTTCTGTTGAGATTATATGAGTTTCCACATTCCTGAAAAAAAGAAGATATAAGCTATTATTCAATCAGACACCGAAGCTGGTTCCAACTGCCAGGGCCGCTTTTATAAGGTGGTGATTTTTGGGTATGGTCTTTATCTTGCCTGCCACTTGCGAAAGCGGAATACTCGAAAGTTCGCCACCTCTAAGAACTACCAGATGTCCCTTAACACCTTTCATTAGAAGTTCGAGAGCCATATGGCCAAAATTCGTGGCCAAAACTCTATCAAAGGGCGTGGGCGTCCCGCCCCGCTGGATATGGCCGAGAATAACCGCCCTGCAGTCAAGCCCTGCACATTCGTTAATTTGCTCAACCAGCACGTTTGCAATCCCCCCCAATCGAACCGGGTCAGGACTGTATTTCAGCTTTTTAGAAATGACTATCTCACCACCTTTTTCCTTTGCCCCTTCAGCTACCACCACGATGCTGAATCTCTTGCCGCGTCTCGACCGGCTCAATACAGATTCGCAGATTTTGTCACGTTGATATGGTATCTCCGGTATAAGGATGATATCCGCTCCGCTGGCCACCCCTGAATGAAGGGCAATCCAGCCGGCGTATCTGCCCATAACCTCTACAATCATTACCCGATGGTGCGAACTGGCTGTGGTATGGACTTTATCAATCGCTTCTG
>CAZZHL010000364.1:0-2075 GCA_964653945.1 uncultured Pirellulales bacterium | reverse complement strand
ACAGTGAGCTTAATAAAAAGCTGCATGTTCAAAAGGTCAGTGACAATTTTCCCAAAGCAGCCGAGATTCATCAAAGACTTTTCCTTCATCCGAAAGAACCCAAAAGGATTAATTTTATTCGCGGCGAACAGATAAGAAATGAATTGTCACCGGAAGAGGAAGACATTGTCCTGGCAATATACGACGGTGGCAAAGTAAGCTTGAAGGACTGGTTCGAAACTTTGTGCGATATGTCGCCTCCATCACGTCCGAGAGATTTAGATACACCGGAGGGCGTTGAGCGTTTATTAGACAAGGCTTTGCGAGAGCCGGTTTTTGTCGCTGAAGCCAGATTAGCTGGGCTTGACAAGGATGAAAATTTCTTAAAACAAGCAAAAAAAGAGGAAGATAAAAGACTGCTCTACGAAATCAGAAACGAAACAATCAAGAATATCAAAGGCCCGACAGACGAAGAACAGATAATCGCCTACTTCAACAAGAATAAAGAAGCATTTCGGATACAAAAGAAACTTAAGATTGACCAGATTTGGTGCCAAGACCGCAATACTGCCCAGAAGGCAAAAGCCGAATTGGATAGCGGCAGGGATTTCGAGTCGGTTAGACAAAAATACTCTTTGGAGAAAAAAGGACATCATGCTGATAGGTATCCAAGCAATGAATGGACGTTCTTTGAGGATTTGTGGAAAGGTGAGCCGAACGAAATAGTAGGGCCGGTAAAGGGCTTTTACCACGATGGTTTCAAGTGGCGGATAGTTAAAATATTGGAAAAGAAACCCGGCCAACTGAGGAAATATTCAAGTAATATGCAAAACGGTATTAGGTTGAAGATACAAAGTAAGCTAAGAAAAGAAGCTCTCAAGCGATACCAAAAAGAGCTGCTGGAAAAGTTTCCATACGAGATTTACGCTGATAGAATTAAGGATATTGCCCCGTTGAATATACCTTAAGAAACCAAAAGACATCTGTCCGTACTGTGAATTCAGTTTAACAAGGAGAATAGATATGGTTAAATTGCTTTCTAACAAGTTAGTAGTATCTTTTCTGGGGCTGTTAATAGTACTTTGCTATTCCTGCGGTACAAAAGAGTCCGAGACAGGTAGAACAATCGATACGAGCGGTAAGCCGCCAGCCGTTGAAACAAAACCAGAGATTGTGAAAGAGAAGCCAAAGAAAGCACCTGTCGACCTGAATCTTGACTATCGTCAGACAAGTGTCGTTGCGAAAATAGGCGATTACGTCATCACAAAACAAGAGCTCGAGGAAAGACTTATGAAGGAGCTTCGCCTAAAGTATGGATACTACGGTGATAAAGATGGGCCGGTTGATGCCAAAACAGTACTTATGAGTATGACAGCAGAGAAGGCAATGGTGATGGACGCCCGCGAGCAAAACTACCTAGAAGCAATACAGGCGGGCATGGAGTATTTTAAGCAAAGAGGACTTGTAAGATTGTTGATACAAAGATTCCAGGAAAGCGACCTAGGCAAAGTAGAAGTTACAGATTCAGAAATAGATGAAAAAGTAGCAGCCGACCCCAAGCTGGGCCGAAGCTACGCAAGGTCAATAATCGAAAAAGAAAAAGCTGATAGCCTTTTACGCGCGTATTACCAAGGGGTCTATAAAAAGCTGCATGTTCAAAAGCTCAGCGACAATTTTCCCAGGGCAGCCGAGGTTCATCAAAGACTTTTCCTTCATCCAAAGGAACCTAAAAGGACTAAATTTATTCGCGCCGAGCAGTTAAAAAGTGAAGTGACGTCGGAAGAAAGAAACATGGTTCTGGCTACGTATGACGGCGGAAAAGTAACATTGGAGGACTGGTTCGGTACTTTGTTGGAAGTGTCACCACGAAGACGTTATGGAGATTTCAGTACTCCAGAAGGTATTGAGCGTGTATTAGACAAGGCTTTGGGCAGGCTCCTTTTTGTCGCTGAAGCCAGATTAGTCGGACTTGACAATGATGAAAATTTCTTAAAACAAGTAAGACAAGAGGAAGATAAAAGACTGCTCAATAAAATCAGGAACGAAAAGGTCAAGGATATTTATCCTCCGACAGACGAAGAACAGATAATCGCCTA
>CAZZHL010000363.1:0-2107 GCA_964653945.1 uncultured Pirellulales bacterium | reverse complement strand
ATGACACAGGAAATTCTGGAAATGCTGATTGGAAAGTATCTCGACGGCGAGATTACATCAAGTGAACGGCAAATGCTGGAAGCGGCGATGGAAAGTGACCCCGACGCAAGAGAGCTTCTTGAACAATTGCAGGATTTACACCAGCAAAGCCGCGAGGTTATTTCCTCTGAAGTCCTGGATAAAGGAAAAACCGCTGAGGAGATTTTCGAGCGGGCCTGGCGGCGTAGAACGAAAAATCCCTTACATAGGGTGCTAAGGATTAGCGGCCGCTTGCGTTTTGCAGCTGGGCTGGCCGCGGGACTTGTGATAGGACTAACTTTGCACTTTGCCTTGCCTGTTCGTTCAGTAACAAAGAATGATGTGGTTCCGGAAAAAATGGTCGCTCAGAGTACAACCGGCCGGGCAGATGCAGAAGAGCAGAGTACACAATCTTTCCAATCGAATCGCACTCCAAACGTATCTCGCAATGTCGACTGGTACAACTTCACCGACGAAAATGGTGACCAATGGCTCATTGAAGGATTTCGGGAGAATATTGTTACACCCGTCGCTTATAGACCAGACCTATAGTAAGAAATGAAAACTTTAACAGGAAAGGAAAAAACCATGAAAGCTAAAAATGTTATCTTGATAGTTTTTACAGTTTTATTTTCTATTGGAACGGTACTGTATGCCGAACCTGAATCAGCCGGTAAGCGGCCTTACCTTGGTGTATCGCTGGATATGAGGCCCCTGCCTGAATTGTTGACCAAACACCTGGGCCTATCACCCCGTGAAGGAATACGGATAAGAAACGTGCAACGAGATAGTGCCGCCGACAAGGCCAGCCTGGAGAGGGATGATATCATCATTGGTTTTGAGGGAAAGCCGGTCGAAAATAATGAGCAATTCGTCGAGGCGATGCGAGAAGCGGGTGTTGGCAAGGAAGTTACTCTTGAAATCATCCATCTGGGCAAACGCGAGAATATTAAGCTAAAGCTTGGCCGGTTCGAAGGTGAAGCCGGCTGGAATGACTGGAAATATCCCCCGGAACCAGAGGCGATGCAGTTGTGGCGGCCGGGAAAGATATTTAGGCTCAAACCCGACGAGAAAGACTGGCGGGAAATAACATTGCCGGAAATTGGAACCCGCATCAAAAACTTCTTCAAAGAGGCGTATTCCTATCAGCATTCCGGCAATGGCGAAAAATATGAGATAACCATTGAGGGTAATCCTAAAGATGAAGATACTTCAATTACACTACGCATCAGCGAGCCAGGTGGTAAGACGACGGAATACAAAACCACTGTAAAAGAAATAGACAAGCTTCCGGAAAAGTATCGCCAGCCGGTCAGGGATGCCCTCGAGGAATCTTTGAAGAAATCCAGGGAAAAGGAATTTCGGGGTTATGGAACTCCTCATGCACCTTCACCTCCGCACCCGGAGGTATGGAAGCAACATTTTGATTTTGAAAAATTGCAGCCACGCCCGTTTGAGCCTGGAAACATGATGCCAGGCAGAATGGAAGAGCAGTTGCGCGAATTGCGGCAGCGTCTGGAACAGCTCGAAAGACATCAAAAAGAAATGCTTGACCGTTTGCCAAAGGAACATAATGAGCAAAAATCCGAGGAGCCGGAAAAACCTGTTCCGCAGGAAAAAGGAAAGGTGAGCATTTAAGCTCTTAAAATCAGGACTTTTTGTTCAGCATTTTCTTGCTCCGCAGGATGTGATGGTAATGCTGAGCGAAGCGGTGGTCGCCAACACTGTTAACGAGCTTCAGCCGCACCGATATCCACAGCGGTGCCAGCGATTCGGGGGTTGCCATCAATGTCGGTTTCGACTTCGTCGGGTATCGCTTTGCTATCGCCTGCGTCAATGCAGGGTGAACCGGTTGAGAGGTGGTAACCATCGATAATCCGGGGGTCGGTTGTGAGACAATTCTTTCCACCGAGTTGTGGGGTCAGTCCCTGGATACAACAGTTGCTGGCTTCGACTTTTACTCCATAGAGTTGCGCTGGCTCGTCGGCGCCGTAGCGACTCGTATTACCCCACAGGATACAATTGGTTACTGTAGGTGTGCTCTTTTGGTTATATACGCCGCCGCCCGCGTAGGCGTAATTTTTCGTAA
>CAZZHL010000362.1:0-2141 GCA_964653945.1 uncultured Pirellulales bacterium | reverse complement strand
TTTGGCCTGCCCGCTGGAGCAAAACATTTGCGACAAGGCATACGCCGCTCTAATGGATAAAAAGCAAACACAAAGCAAATATAAAAAGATTTTCAATTTATGAGATTACTTCGCCCCCTGCTTTCTTGCAAGCCCCAGCGTCTCACGACGCTAGTCGGGGCTGCGGACGAAAGCAAGAAGGGGGCTCGCAATGATCAGGTGAATAAGGCAGATATGGATATCTATAATCTTGTTAGTTTTGCAGGGATATTTGTTCTGATTGGCTTTGCATGGCTCTTGTCGAATGATAAAAGAAATATGAACTTCAGGGTTATCGGCTGGGGGATTGGGCTACAGTTATTAATTGCGATATTTATCTTCGTTGTACCGGCAGGGGCTAAAGTGTTTTTTGTGGTTAACGAGGTGATTATAAAAGTCCTTGATTCCGCATCGGCGGGGGCAAAATTTGTTTTCGGAAGACTTGCGCTTGCGCCGGGACAGGTAAACGAATCGGGAGAAGAGTCGCTGGGAGTCATTCTGGCTTTTCAGGCATTCCCGACGATTATCTTCTTCTCGGCGCTTATTTCGATTTTGTACTACTTCAAGATTATGCCCCTGATTGTAAGGGGGTTTGCTTACGTATTTACGAAGCTGATGAGAATATCGGGTGCGGAGTCCCTTGTTGCATCGAGCAATATATTTGTAGGGATTGAGTCCGCTCTTACCGTTAAGCCATATCTTAACCGAATGACTAATTCTGAGCTATGCACTATTTTGACAGCAGGGATGGCGACGGTCGCTTCCAACGTTTTGGCATTATATGTATTTAGCCTTCAGAAAGTATTTCCAACAATCGCAGGACATCTGGTCTCAGCATCTTTGCTTTCTGCGCCAGCGGCAGTTGTAATGTCAAAAATCATCTTTCCTGAGAAAGAGCAGCCGGAAACTTTAGGTATCAACGTTCAGCCTTTTTATGAAAAGGACAGCAGTATCTTTGAAGCGATAATCAACGGGGCCAACGCCGGAGTTAAAATGATTGTTGGGATTGTAGCGCTACTTATTGCAGTTCTGGGTTTAGTGGCCCTTGTCGATTTAGTTTTGTCCGCTGTCGGCTCAAAAATTGATTTGCTTTTTAACATCAATACCGATTTGTCGCTGAAAACAATATTCGGTTACATCTTTTATCCTTTTACAATAATTCTGGGTATTCCACTGGATGATGCCGGGGTAGCTTCCAAAATTATCGGTGAGCGATTGATTGTTACGGAAGTTGTGGCTTATAAGGATTTGGCAACTGTGCTGGAGCAGAACCTATTACAGCATCCGCGTTCAGCAGTGATTATTACTTATGCATTATGCGGATTTGCTCACCTTGCCTCAATGGCGATTTTCGTGGGGGGTGTTTGTGCGTTGGCCCCTGACAGAGTCCGCAACATATCAAAAGCCGCGATTCGGGCACTTATCGCCGCGACGCTGGCCTGTCTTTTAACGGCCTGCGTTGCAGGAGCATTCTCCACAAAAGGGTCGATTCTACTGGGTAACTGACAAGGTCGGTCAGACTTCGTCTGCCCAGACGAGTTATTTAATGCCGGAATGATAACTCTGCAGTGACCTCACAGGAGCCGAGCCATCTCGACGTGCGGCGATGCCCTTTGCAGAGGCGGCGGCGGCAGCAGTTGTGGTTATATAAGGAATCCTGTATTTAATGGCAGCTTTGCGAATGTAAGAATCATCGTGCTTACTTATCCTGCCTGCGGGGGTATTGATAATAAGCTGAATCTCGCCATTCTTTATAGCATCCACTATGTTGGGTCTGCCCTCCTGCATTTTGAGGATGTGCTCACTTTTGACACCATTATCAGTCAGGTACCGATGAGTTCCTTCTGTTGCCTTGATTTTGAAGCCGAGTTTCTGGAACTGCTTTGCAACCTCAAGTGCGGCTTTCTTATCGTTATCAGTTACAGTCATCAGGACAGCTCCCTCAGCAGGAAGCTGCTGCTTGGCGGCCTGCTGAGATTTGAAAAAAGCAAGGCCGAACGAATCTGCCATGCCTAATACCTCACCCGTGGAGCGCATCTCCGGCCCAAGAAGAG
Source organism: uncultured Pirellulales bacterium (assembly GCA_964653945.1). GTDB lineage: Bacteria > Planctomycetota > Phycisphaerae > Sedimentisphaerales > Anaerobacaceae > CAZBWE01. Next base: position 69 of record CAZZHL010000362.1, on the reverse strand, counting down.
GGTCTACTTCCGGGAACATATTGAATGGGAAAACAGCTTCCTTTACACCAAAGTGCGGAATTTTGCGAT
>CAZZHL010000361.1:0-2162 GCA_964653945.1 uncultured Pirellulales bacterium | reverse complement strand
TTGTTGAGGCTGAGCGTGTTCTTGACCTCAATACGGCCGACGCAAAAACCTTCAGCATAGGCCGATGGAGTAGCTACGAACCTGTTGAATACTTCGATGGTCTGGTCGACGATGTGCGTATCTACAGCTACGCTCTGACTCAGGAACAGGCAGCGTACATCGCCCGTTCCCCTGACGCAAATGCGTTTACCCAGCCGTTGGAACTACTGCTGACACCGCACGACCCTGACATTGACCTGTATGATGATGGCACGATTAACTTCAAGGATTTTGCTGTGATGGCTGAACACTGGGGTGATGAGCCACAGGTATGGCCGGCGTGGTAAACCCCGTTAGATAACAGAGTAGCTCAGTATTTAACGGAGTAAAGCAGCATTGACACAAAGTTAAAGAAAGTAGTATTTAAGCTGCTCGTGTGTAGCCGAACAGATAAACCATATATGCGATGTATCCGCAAATAAGTATTGCTCCAAAAGGCCGGTTAATTTTTCGGAGCACAAAACGCTTAGTTGAAGTGCTTCCATTCCAATGCAAACGTGGCGTAGTCGGGAAAGTCAACGTCTCCGCTTCCATCCCAATCGGCTGGGCCGGCATTTAGCCAGGAGTCGCAAAATTCCTTTAGGTCTTGATAATCCACGCAGCAATCGCCGCTTAGGTCGGTAGCGGGACACACCTGCTTGAATGTAAATGCCGTACCATGACCATCATCATTAGACGCCCCCACGATAGCATAGCCACCATCGATTGAAACAGACCAGCCGAAGGAATCAGTAGAATTGACATCCGGGACAATCAATTTGTCCAGTTGCGGCCAGGTAGTACCAACACGTGCGCGCCTAAACATATACCCTGCACCCCTTGGTTTGAAAAAGGCTGGAGCTCCCACAAGAGCATAATCACCACTAATAGAAACCGACTTGCCGAAATAGTCGGACTTGCAAGGGTCGCTGGCGAACAGTATATCCTGTTCTGTCCAGAGGGGGCCACTAATATTCTTGAATATGTATGCACATCCGGTCTGTCCGTTAACGGCATCAATATCATCACTTTCGGCCCCCACGATGGCATAATTGCAATCAATTGCAACCGAACGGCCAAAATTGTCCCCCGCTGAAGCATCTGAGGCAGTCAACTTGGGGAGCTGAGGATTCCAATATATACCCTCGCGTTTGAATATATAGGCAGCGCCAGAATCAATTAATCCTGGGGTGGGACTGCTACAGTCGGCGCCTACGATGGCACAATTTGCATCAATCGCAACGGAATATCCAAAGCGCTCGCCGGAAGTTGGCCAGGGGTCAAGGGCAAATAGCTTGGTCGTTTCGTTGGCGTCCACCCAGCCGGTGGGTGGCTTCTCAAAGATATATGCAGAGCCGCACTGGTTTACCCCCAAGTCGGTATCATTGTAAGCTCCCACTATAGCATAATCGCCGCTAATTGAGACGGAATATCCGAATTTGTCAAAGTTAGCGCCATCCGAAGCGGTTAGTTTGGCCTGCTGGCTCCAGCTCGTACCATTTCGCTTGAAGATATAGGCGGCGCCGGTATGACTATTTTTCGCATAAGCACCGACGATAGCATATTCACCGCTAATCGAAACGAACCAGCCAAAATTATCAGACGGTTGGCCGTCTGAAGCCATCAATTTGTCCTGCTGAGCCCAGTTTGTACCGGTTCGTTTAAATATATATGCAGCACCACGATTATCATAAGGGCCATCCATATCAGAATAAGGTGCTCCAATGATGGCATAATCGCCGTCAATTGAAACGGAATCGCCAAAGTAGTCATATTGGTTAGCATCGGCAGCGATAAGTTTTTGCTGCTGCTGCCAGTCAGCTCTGACGCTGGCAACGGTCAAACAGCAGAAAATAACCACAAGGGCCATCAAAAATTTACGGATTTTCTTTACTCGCCACATAATAGTACCTCCTCTAATAAAGAAAATAAATTTTACACTTTCAAATAATTATAACACATTCAGGTCTGTTTTGTCAAAAATATTCTGGATAAATTCTACACGCCGGCAGTGTAAAAGAAAAGGTACAAAATAGAGGCCATAAACGTTAGTCATTCGTGGATAATCAATTATAATTAAAAAACGTGACCTACATCGATTATCTCGATGTAGGCCACGAATAAATGCGATATTTCGCTAGCGA
>CAZZHL010000360.1:0-2196 GCA_964653945.1 uncultured Pirellulales bacterium | reverse complement strand
CAACGGTAACCGAGCGCATACTCTATTATACGGGCAAGACCTACAAAATGGGGGAAGTCCACAACGGCACCGCTGTTATGGACTTTATGGAGGAGGAGCAGAAAAGAGGCATTACCATAACTTCAGCAGCGACAAAATGTCCCTGGAAGGATTTTGAAATAAACCTTATTGACACACCCGGGCACATCGACTTTACCGCTGAAGTTGAACGTTCTCTGCGCGTTCTCGACGGCGCTGTGGCTGTATTTGACGGTAGTGAAGGTGTACAGGCCCAGAGCGAGACCGTCTGGAGGCAGGGACAAAAATACAACCTGCCTTGTCTTTGCTTTGTGAACAAGATGGATAAAACCGGCGCCGATTTCGAGATGTCCGTTCAAAGCATTCGCGATAAGCTCATTGCTAATCCAGTTGTGTTGCAGATTCCTATTGGTGCGGGAGAATCTTTTTCCGGGATAATCGACCTGATTCAAATGAAAGCGGTTTTCTACAAGACCGAAAGGCTGGGAGCAACTTTTGAAGAGACTGAGATTCCCACCAATTTACAACAAACCGCCAAGCAGCACAGGCACGAGCTGATTGAGCTTGCAGCCGAACACGATGAAGAGTTGATGGACCTCTATGTCCATGATAAGCCCATCAGTGTTGAAATGGTCAATAACGCAATAAGAAAAGGAACTTTGGCCAACAAGCTTCACCCGGTTTTTGTCGGCTCGGCCTTAAAATATATTGGTGTACAAAGATTACTCGATAGTATCGTGGCGTATTTACCATCTCCGTTGGATAAGCCCCCGCTGGATGGGTATAAACCAAGCGATAAAGATAAAACGATCTCTATCAAGTGCGACCGAAATGCCAGTCTTGTTGCGCTTGCATTTAAGATTACCGGCGATATGCACGGCGATTTGACTTTTCTCAGGATTTATCAAGGTGCACTCAAGCAGGGTAAGAGAGTATTAAATGCAAATCGTGATAAGCGAGAAAATATTACCAGACTATTTGAGATGCACGCCAATGAACGCAAATTGCTGGACTCAGCCGGTGCCGGCGATATTGTCGCAGTGGTTGGGCTAAAACAGACACTTACAGGCGATACGATTTGTGATACAAAACATCCTGTTTGTTTACCGAGTATTACTTTCCCACAAACAGTCATGAGTATGTCGATAGAGCCCAGAACGGCAGCAGAAAAAGCAAAGTTGGGAGATGCACTGGCCGATTTGAGACGCGAAGACCCAACCTTCGAGTGCAAAGTAGATGGCGAAACCGGTCAGACAATCATCAGTGGAATGGGTGAACTGCATTTGGAAATCCTACAGCACAAGCTGGTAAGAGAAAAAGGAGTTGATGTCAGGGTCGGCAAGCCAAAGGTTGCCTACAAGGAAGCAATTACAAAATCAGCTCAGACGGAGGGTAAATTCATACGCCAAACAGGCGGTCGAGGGCAATACGGCCATGTTGTTTTGAAGGTAGAGCCGTTATTTACAGAAGACGGCCACTGGAGCAGCGATATTGAATTCGAGAGCCAAGTGGGCTACGATGTAGTGCCGAGAGAGTATGTACCTGCCGTGAAAAATGGGGCCAAGGATGCGTTGAACAGTGGTGTGCTGGCGGGTTTTCCTGTTATAGGCGTCAAGATTACGTTGATAGATGGGTCATTTCATTCGGTGGATTCTTCAAGTCTGGCTTTTGAGCAAGCTGCTGCCATTGCGGTAGAAAAGGGGGTCAAGGACGCAAAGCCGGTTCTGCTTGAGCCAATAATGCGACTTCAGGTGGTAGTGCCAGAAGCTAATTTTGGAGCAGTCCAGGGCACTTTGCTTGCTAAAAGGGGCTTAATCACGGATTGCCGGATGCATGGTAATATGCGTGTAATCGATGCCAAGGTGCCTCTGGTAGAGATGTTCGGCTATTCCAGCGAAATTAGAAGCGTCACAGCCGGCAGGGGGACGTTCACTATGGAGCCATTGACCTATGAGAAGATACCGGAGCAGATTGTCGAGCAAATTATCCTTTGAGGGGCTTAAAATCGGTGTTTTGGGCCTTAAAACCGAAAAACTGACATCAACTAATATTTTTTTATATAAATTTTAAAAATTTTGCCGAAATTTTTATTGAAATTACTTAATTTAAGTGGTAGTATCTTGGGTTTTCAGCCGTAGCGAGCATTGTCAGGGATGACTTTGCGTAAATCAGTTGGGC
>CAZZHL010000359.1:0-2211 GCA_964653945.1 uncultured Pirellulales bacterium | reverse complement strand
AAAGACACGAAGTCACGAAGTAAATTAAGAGTAAGAAATGAATATATTAGAACTTTGGTGTCTTGGTGCCTTTGTGGCAAAAAATGTTAGGGCTTTAGCTTAATGGCAATTTTATTGGGAAAAAAAGTTGGAATGACTCAGGTCTATGATGAATCTGACAGGCTGCTACCTGTTACGGTCATACAAGCCGGTCCTTGTGCCGTTATGCAGGTCAAAACGGTTGAGAGCGACGGATACAACGCTATTCAGCTGGGTTTTGATGATATAAAACCCTCTCGCAGGAAAAATTCACAGGCAGGGCATGCTAAGAAAGCCAATACAGAACCTAAGAAATTCATCAGGGAGATGCGACTGCCGAACGATGTCGAGCCGGAGTATAAAACCGGAGATACTATTACAGTCTCGGTATTTTCTGAGAATGAATTCATTGATGTTTCAGGTACCAGCAAAGGCAAAGGTTTCGCCGGAGTAATGAAACGGCATGGTTTTGGTGGTTTCCCGGCCTCACACGGCACAGAACGAAAGCACCGGGCAGCCGGCTCGCAAGCAAGCCATGGAACCGACCGTGGTCATGGTGGAAACATCAAGAAAGGAAAGAAAATGGCCGGGCATATGGGTAGCTGCATAGTTTCTTCAAAGAACCATCGGCTGGTATCAATAGACGAAAATAGCAATTTATTGGTCATTAAAGGTCCTGTCCCAGGCCCTGTTGGAGGTTATTGTATCGTCCGCAGTGCCAAAACCCAAGGGACGAACCATGAAGAACAAGGAACGAAAGAATGATTGACCTGGCAGTTTACAACAAAGAGGGCAATGAAATCGACAAATTAAAGGTCGATGAGTCGGTTCTCGGCGGCTCGGTCAGGTACCCTTTGCTCAAGCAGGCGATTGTTATGTATCATGCTAATAAGCGTGTTGGCACAGCCGCGACCAAAGGCAGAAGTGATGTAGCCGGCTCTACTATAAAACTCTACAGGCAAAAAGGCACTGGTAATGCCCGTGTTGGTAACATCAGAACCGGCAAGCGTGTCGGCGGCGGTGTTACTTTCGCCAAAACCGCAAGAGATTTCAGAAAGCGTATGCCTAAAAAGCAAAGAAGATTGGCCAGAGATTCGGCAATATTGGCAAAACTTCTGAGCAACAATGTTATGGTGGTTGATGAGTTGAATTTTGAAAAACCCAAAACCAAAGACTTCCTGAACATCCTTAATAATTTGAAAATCCAGCGCAGCTGCCTCGTGACGGTCAGTGACTACGACGGTAACATTTACAAATCAGCTCAAAATATTCCGAAAGTTTCGGTGCTACCAATCGCTGAATTAAATGCCGGCGATATCTGCAGCTATTATAAGATGCTTTTTACCAAAGATGCGCTGATGTCTTTTTTGAACAGAAGCCAACCGGATGAGAGTCAATAGGTGTCGATGTGGATGATTATAGCGTAATAATTCGGCCTTTAATTACAGAGCAGGGAACGCACCTTGCCGGCACCAAAGGTGCATATTCCTTCGAAGTAAATAAAAGGGCCAATAAAACACAAATAAAAAAGGCAGTAGAAACACTATATAATGTTAAAGTAGATAAAGTAAGAACCGCTAACCGTAGAGGCAAACAGCGCCGCAGAGGAAGAAACTTCGGCACTACAGCAAGCTGGAAAAAGGCAGTTGTGTATTTAGGACCGGATTATCATATAGATTTGTTCTAAATACGAGATATAAATTATGGGTATTAGAGTTTATAAACCAACAAGCGCCGGACGCAGGAACAGTTCAGTGAACGATTACGCTGAACTTACGACCAACAAACCTGAGAAGTCACTGTGCAAACGTATAAAGAAGGCCGGCGGAAGAAATTATCAAGGTGTTATTACCACGAAGCACAGAGGCGGAGGCGCACGAAAAATTTACCGTATTATCGATTTTAAGCGTAATAAAGACGGTGTCCCTGCAAAAGTAGCAACTATCGAATACGACCCTAACAGGAATTGTTTTATATCGCTTCTGCACTATGCGGACGGCGAAAAAAGATATATATTAGCACCGTTGGGTATAAAGGTCGGAGACCAGGTAGAAAGTGGCGCTTCCTGCGAACCCAAGACCGGCAATGCAATGCCGCTTGAAGCGATACCAGCCGGCATTGAGATTCATAATATCGAGATGACCGCCGGCCAGGGTGGGAAACTGGTAAGAAGCGCCGGTATTGCTGCAAAAA
>CAZZHL010000358.1:0-2219 GCA_964653945.1 uncultured Pirellulales bacterium | reverse complement strand
CATAGAGCTTCTGCTGCTGCTCGGCGTTGATTACATCATACGGAGGGCTGATACAACCACCCGCATCGCCGACTACACCGGCGTCAAACCTGAATGCTTTGAATGGCCTGATTTCCATTATCACTGCTTCAATTATTCTATTTCATATTAGTATTAAGCTATAACTTAACTCATTAAGATTGCCAGAGCTTATAGAACGTGGAATTGTACATAGATAAAAGTTGTTTGTCAAAAGATAATTGGTAAATTAGCTAAATTATAAGGCGGATTAACTGCTTTTGTATGTTAAAGCCTTTCCCACTAAAAAAGGCGAAGGAGAAGACATCCAAAAATTTTTGGATTTTTGTCTTGACAAAAATGTTAAGTATGTACATCTTTTTAATAAACTAACTTAACAAAGGAGTATTGACATGAAATTAACAACAAAAAGCGAATACTCAGTACTGGCACTTACCTATATTGCCCGAAATGAACACAAAGGATTTATAAAAATAGAGGATATCTGCTCAACGTGTGATATCCCTAAGAAATACTTAGTGCTTTTATTCTCGATTCTGAGGCAGAATCGCTACATAAAAACCAGAAGGGGTTCCAGCGGTGGGTATAAACTGGCAAAACCGGCTTCAAAAATAAGCATCGCAGAAATAATAAGATTGATGGATGGCGCCCTAGCGCCAACAGAGTCGGTAAGCAAATATTTTTTCTCGTGCACACCTTTGCATAAAGAGAAACAAATAATGAAAGTATTCAAAGAAATCAGGGACTATGTTGCAAACAAACTCGAGGCTTTGAAGCTTTCTGATTTGGTTTAGAACCGGCCCATGCAGCTTGTATGCGGTCATTCTTGAGAAGTAATGTTATCAGGTTCTGTTTTTTATCCCTGATTGAAGTTTTAAAGTTAAACAGGAAGGCAGGTAGCAATGTTGGGATTATCTTTATGGGTAGTTATTGCGATAATAGTAATGGCATTTCTTTGCGAATATATGGATTCCACACTTGGTATGGGATACGGTACGACTCTGACCCCTGTATTTTTACTTATGGGTTTTTCACCGATGCAAATTGTGCCGGCAATCCTGTTATCTGAGTTGCTAAGTGGGCTGTTGGCGGGATTTTTCCATCATCGCGAAGGCAATGTGAATTTAAAACCCAAATCAGCAGACATATTCAAGATTAGAAATATGCTGAGTCCGCTGGGTTATATTGAAAGCTTTAAGAAAACGGTTCCTTTGCACCTGAAAATCGCTTTATTGCTGGCGGCATGCAGTATGGTCGGCACGCTCGTGGCGGTCTTTACTGCATTAAGCATGCCCAAGTTCTGGCTAAACCTCTATATTGGCTGGTTGGTCTTATGTATGGGATTAGTAATACTGGTTTGCTTCAACAGGGAATTAAAGTTTTCGTGGTTAAGAATCGGCATCCTTGGCCTAATTGCCTCATTCAACAAAGGTATGAGTGGCGGAGGATACGGGCCTGTAGTAACCGGCGGACAAATCCTCTCAGGCATGGAAGGTAAAAGTGCAGTAGGAATAACATCTCTGGCTGAAGGACTGACTTGTCTTGTGGGGGTGCTTGCATACACTCTTATATCCAAAAATCCGCTTGACTGGAAACTCGCTCCATTTATCGTTATTGGTGCTGTGTTGTCTGTGCCTCTTTCAGCAAAAAGTGTGAAATTAGTAAATGAGAAAAAGCTAAAGCTGGCGATTGCTTTACTGACGATAACGCTGGGCACATTGACGATTATAAAGACCGTAAGGTCGGCTTAGCGTTTAGAGGGTAAGTCCGGCTCGATAAGCAAGGTTATAATAGGAACAGATTATTTGGGGGAGTTTCTCTGGGATTAACAAAAAACGTAAAGGGTAAGATTTATTACCTCTGGCAATCAAACCGGGCCGGAAGCGGCAGAGAAAATATCAATGTTATTGGGACAAAATAAAATTTTATCTCTAATGTCAAACCTAAATGCTTTAAATGGCCTAATTTCCATCATCACTCGTTGAAATACCTGATTATTTTATCATAATATCAGTAGTTATATTCATCTAATAGGATTATCATAAGCTACAAAAACGAACATAATACTAAAAATATATTAAATTGTCAACTATAGTCAGGGTATTTTTTAAAAAAGAGGTTCATCCCGTTAGAAACCCAACAGGGATGAAACGAGGTGAACAATATAAGGAAACTTCTAACGGGGTGAAAATATGGAGCAA
>CAZZHL010000357.1:0-2236 GCA_964653945.1 uncultured Pirellulales bacterium | reverse complement strand
ATGATTAAGTTTGCAGTCTGGTCATCGAGCGGGCCGCCGAGAAAAACAATTCTGTCTTTCAGTAATCTCGAATAAATATCATATGCCCGTTCGGCACGCCCACTTTTTTCAATTACTATCGGGACCAAATTTTGATTTACAGTCATTTCTATTTTCCCTTGTTAAATTAACCTATAGTAGACAAATCCGAATCCTTCGACTCTGCTCAGGACAAGTTTCGAAATTCAAATGTTCAAAACTTTAAAATTGCTACTTTTTCTTTTTATCATCCTTCTTTTTGCCCTTGTCTTCTTCGTGCAGTACCTCGTCAATCAGGCCGTATTTTTGAGCTTCCTCAGCGGTCATATACCTGTCTCTTTCAGTTTCAGCTGCGATTTTCTCGACCGGCTGGCCGGTATGCCTGGCAAGAATCTCATTTATCATAGTTTTCGCTTTGAGAATTTCTTCCGCCTGAATTTTGATATCTGCCGCCTGGCCGGTAATGCCGCCCCAGGGCTGATGCAGCATAACTTTAGCGTGCGGAAGAGCGAAACGTTTTCCTTTCGTCCCTGCTGCCATTATTATGGCTGCACCGGACTGGGCCCTTCCAATACAATAGGTCGCTATCGGTGAGCCGACAAAACGCATCGTATCGTAAATGGCCATAGTGTCGTCAACACTGCCGCCCGGGGAATTGACGTACAAGCTGATTTCGCTGCCCCGCTTGAGATTGTCCAGGTACAGCATCTTCATAATGACCTCGGCAGCCCTCGCATATGAAATTTCGCCGATTAGAAACACAATTCGATTTTCCAACAGCAAATCGTCAAGTGTCATCTGGCGGTAGCGTGAATACTGACCGGTAGGCCCATACTGATTGAATGCTTCGGTGTTCTTGATAATATCTTTTGCCGGATGTTCGATAAACATTTAAATTTCCTTTATTGAATCTCTAACTGGATTTATTAGTTGTTTTGCGTTTTTTGGATTGTTTTTTTTCGTTATCAGCCGCTTTCATTGCTGGTTTTTTAGCGGTTTTCGTTGTTTTCTTGTCTTCCTTTTTGGCCTGGATTTCCGTTATTTTTGCTGATTCGAGCAATTTAGCGATGCACTTACTTTGCCTCACCTCCAGCCGAAACTGAGAGAGCGTTCCATCGCGCACCATCTGCTCTCTCATCCTTTCGGGGCGCTGGCCCTGCTGAACAGCCAATTGGGCGATATGGCCGTTAAGCTCCTCGTCGTTCACATCAATATCGAGCTTTTCGGCAACTTTATCCATTATAAAGAACGCCTTTAGCTGTTCTTTGGCCCGCTCTTCACTGCTCGCACGCAACTGGTCCATTTGTTCGTCTATCTGCTCACGGGATAGTCCCTGTGTCATCAGATTGATGTATTGCCTTTGCAGCACCGTACTTGCCTGCCTGGCAACAATATCCAAAGGCAGGTCAAAATTGGTATTATCAAGCAGATACTTATAAATCTGCTCGGTCATCTCCGTTCGCAGCTGCATTTCCAATCTGTGCAGCAGAGCTTCGCGGGTCTTTTCCCGCAGCTCGTTTTCATCCTTGACGCCCAATCTCGTAAGGAAATCCTCATCCAATGCAGCAGCTTTGAGCCATTTGATATCCTTGATGCTAATTTTAATGTCCACCTTTTTGCCACGATATTCTTCCTTGAAGTACGTTTTCGGGACATCGACGGTCGTTTGCTTCGTATCCCCGGCCTTTGCGCCTACCAAAAGCTCATCGAGCTTTTCGACCGGTACTGCTGCGACAAAACTGGTTGGCCTTACATATATCTCGATGTTGTCGAACTTCTGCTCTTCTTCGACATCTTCGGGCTTTAGCGTCACATCGGCAACTATCTGGTCGTCGAGCTGAACGGCACCATCCTGTCGCGGTGTCCATACGCCTGAGTATTTCCGTAATTGCTCGATTTCTTTATCAACCTGCTCATCGGTAACCTCCACCTTTTGTTTGTTTAATGGAATACCTTCGAGCTGCGGCAGGTCAAACTCCGGATGCACCTCGACCTCAAAGTCGAATTTCAGCGGGCCTTCGGTCGGCATCTCTATTTTTTCGACATCGATGTCCGGCTCGCCAAGTATGTCAAGCTCATTGTCCTTGACGGCTGAATCTGTCGCATCAGCTACCAGTTTTAACTTGATTTGCTCCGATGTTTCTTTGCCGAATCTTTTTTCCAGAAGTCGGCGTGGTGCCCTGCCCTTTCTAAAGCCCGGCACGAGGGCTTCTTCACG
>CAZZHL010000356.1:0-2238 GCA_964653945.1 uncultured Pirellulales bacterium | reverse complement strand
GACGCGATTTCTCGGCTGAGGAATATGTTCGCCGAGGATAAAAACGCTGAGTACACTGTTGTTGGTGCTTTTGCGTTTCATTTTCGCAGGATGTTTAATGCGAAAGTTCTTCTTAAAGAGGGACACAATCCTTATGATATTGCAGGCAGATTGAGAATCTGGGGCAATAAAGACGGTTTTTTTGCAATGCTTGGCAAGATGAGCTTGGAGCGGATTGGTGCAACTTTGCAGAAATTAGCAGCCATTGATTACGCAATTAAAACCGGCCAAACAAAAGCCGAAGTGGCAATAGAGCAATTAGTGCTCGGACTCACCACCGGCTCCAATAAACGTTAAAGCTCTATGGGAAAATACGCTCCTAAGGGGCGTCCTGAATTTGTGCAATCCATTTGTCTGATTGAGATTTGGTATATCCGAGGAAGGCGGAGTTTTTGTCGTGGTTACCGAAGGCCTTGTAGGCCTTTTGCTTGTTGGCGTTTGCATAGCAGTATATACAACCATGTGGGCAGGTGTCATACGTGCCAATGTCCGTGCTTTCTGTACAGCCACATTCTTTTCTGGTGGGCTTTTCGATATATTGTAGCCCCTCTGAATAAAAAAGCTGCTCAATGACAGCCCCATCGATGCAATGGGCCTTTCCAATCTTTTCCCCAAGCAAGTAATCTCCGCAGCAGGAAAACATCTGGATTCCGAAATTGGCCGCTATTTGAGCTAATTCATTGGCCAAATCAATCTTGAACTGTTCATTTTTATCTATAGTTGATATCCCCTCAGAATTCTTAAGTTCCTCAAGATTGCGTCTGACCTTGTCATATTCTGTGACAAAACTGAAGTAGCAGCGCTTAACATGCCCGGCAAATTGTGACGCAAGCTCTTCGAAGGACTTGATGTAAAAATCACGGCTGCAGTTATTTGAGATTATGATTGGGTCAAAGCGCCAGTTTATATGCACCGGTGAATACATTTCGCTAAGCAGCTTTAATGTTTCAATCGCCGATTGTTTGTTGACATTGCTTTCAAATACGGACGGCAGGCCGGTGATGGTATAGTTAAAATAGAATTTGTACCCTAATCTGTCGATGGTTTTCAGATTTTCAATAAAAGGTGTGAAGTCCTTGGACCAGAACACAAAACAGACAACGTCTTCGGGCCTTAAAGATACAATATATTTTTGTCCGCCGAAGGGATTGACCACGCCGGCAAAGCCCTCTTTGAGCCGGTTCATGAACCAATTGCCGTAAAACGCAGGAATATCTGTTCTACGAGATACTGAAATTATCCTCTTCATTTTCGACTACGCTCAGTATAAATACGCTCCCTTCGACCGTGCTCAGGACAGGCAAGACAGGTCAAGTTTTGCAGATAGTTTAGTAGTCTCCGGCGGTTTTGCAATTTTTTAAATTTTTCCATCCGGAAACCGCTTAAGTTTGGTCTTTTGTCTTCGACAATAATATAATGAGCAACCGTCAATTACGGTGCATCGTTTTTAAATGCTGAACATTTTAGTGAGGCAAAGAGTAATGGCTGATAAAACAGGTCTGTTGGAAAAAGTGATTAGCCACGAAGTCATCCCCGCTTCCGCGGGGACAAGCTTGCCCCTGCCTTGGCAGGGGACACAAAGCCAATTAGATATAAGTAAAAAACAAAATGATTCTTCGTGTCTTGGTGTCCTGGTGGCAGAAAGAGATAAGCTGCCGACGATGGATGATGTTCTTGAAGATACGCTTGTCGGTATTAGGCCTGTCGAACACCTGACCAAGCGTGAGGCGGAAATTCTGAAATTGATTGTCCGTGGTAATACCAACAAGAAAATAGCTCAGAAACTTTACCGAGCCGAGCGGACAGTTGAATACCATCGTAACCGGCTTATGTGCAAACTTGGAGCCCATAACGCAGCTGATTTAGTCAAACGTGCTATTGCTATGGGAATCGTGTAATAGCTTCAATTATGCTGTGGTTTTTTTAATTTGTCCTCCTGAGCATCTCTCGTCTAAAGGCTTTTTACAGTCCATCCTGCACGAAATCAGGTATTTTCCGACATTGACTGATAGTGAGGATTTGACGAGTAATCCAATAAGGTTATGTAACTTTTTACAGACAAAGTCTGCTCTTACAAGATGTAATCTTAGAAAAAATAGTTATCTTGGCAAACAAATAGGCAGCAAAAAATTTACTAAGTGAGGATTATATGGCTTTTAAGAGCATTTTCGTTTACCCGAAGTTGCCGGAGAACCTGCA
>CAZZHL010000355.1:0-2239 GCA_964653945.1 uncultured Pirellulales bacterium | reverse complement strand
CCTTTGATTTATTTTTGTCGGAAAATCCTGAGTATAAAGGCAAAGTAACGTTAATTATGGTAGCAGTGCCTTCTCGCACAGACGTCGGGGATTATCAATTGCTCAGGGAGCAACTCGAACATCTTGTCGGCAGAATCAACGGAGAACAAGGCGCGATTGGGTATATGCCGGTTTGGTACCTTTATCGATTTATGCCGTTTACAAAAATAGTGGCTTTATACAATGTGGCTGATGTTGCTTTGGTTACTCCGCTACGGGATGGCATGAACCTCATAGCAAAGGAATTTGTAACTTCGAAAGGGGACGGCAAAGGCGTTTTAATCTTAAGTGAAATGACCGGTGCAGCCAGTGAAATGGGAGAGGCCTTAGTCGTTAATGCCAACAACAAGAAACAGATTGTACAAGCAATAAAGCAAGCCCTGGAAATGCCCATTGAAGAGCAAATGGAGCGTAATAGATTGATGCAGGAAAGGTTGTCCCGCTATACAGTATCGAGGTGGAGCCACGACTTTATTAGAGCTTTGACTGATATCAAAGAGCAACAGCAAAAGCTATCTGTCCGGAAGTTGTCCAAATCGGCAAGAGAGCAATTAATCAAAGACTATCAAGCAAGTAAGATTCGATTGTTTTTATTAGACTATGACGGAACGCTGGTGAGTTTTAAGGATAGGCCGGAAAAAGCAGGTCCAGACAAAGAAACCTTGAATTTAGTGAAGCGCCTATCAAGCGATAAGAATAATGAAATTGTAGTAATTAGCGGGCGGGATAAGCAGACATTGGAGCAATGGCTGGGAGCACTTAATGTCGGATTGGTTGCCGAACATGGCGGCTGGTTTCGCCGCAAAGGCCAAGATTGGCAGTGTATCAAAACTTCTGGGGACCAATGGAAAGAAACCATTAGACCTGTGCTCGAGCTTTACGCAGACCGCACTCCCGGCGCATTGGTCGAAGAGAAGGACTTCTCTTTGGTATGGCATTATCGTCGAGCGTCTCCTGAACTGGCCGATGTTCGAGTTCAGGAGCTGAGGGATACCCTTTTGGATATGACGGCCAATTTGGATATTGGTGTATTTGAGGGGAACAAAATAATTGAGATTAAGAATCTGGGTATCAACAAGGGGCAGGCCGCTAAATCGTGGTTATCGCAAAAAAACTGGGACTTTTTGCTGGCGGCAGGTGATGATTATACCGATGAAGAAATGTTCGCTGTATTGCCTGAGAAGGCATACTCGATCAGAGTTGGCTTGAGTATATCCAAAGCCAGATTTAATGTTGACTCTGTTGATGAAGTCAAATCGTTGCTGAAGCAGTTAATAGGAGACTAAATATGTTAAGTCTGGACGACTTTCGTGGCATTGTACCTGATAAGAGGATAGCTGAAATTTACGCCAGGGCGAAAAAGCTCTACGGCAAACATATTGTCCACGTCAATGCAACTTACCAGGGAGGCGGAGTAGCAGAGATTCTTTATTCTTTAGTTATACTCATGAATGATGTAGGCATAGATACCGGATGGCGGATTCTGCATGGCAGTCAGGATTTTTTTGAGATTACTAAGCAGTTTCACAACGCACTCCAGGGAGCTGATTTAAACTTATCAGAAAGAAAGAAGGACTTATATCTACAAGTCAACGATACTTTTTCGAAGTTTACACATCTACGCCATGACTGTGTTATCGTGCATGACCCACAGCCGCTTTCAATGATTAGGGCCTACAGGAAACGCCAGCCATGGATATGGCGATGTCACATCGATTTAACCAATCCGCATAAAGAACTATGGGATTTTCTGAAAGGTTATCTTCTCAAGTATGACCAGATGATAGTATCCAGCGAGAAGTATTTTAAGGATGATTTACCGGTAGAACAGAGATTAATATTTCCAGCCATTAATCCACTTAGCCCTAAGAATCGAGACATCTCTGACAAGACTATGCTTGAGCATATTAAAAAAGCAGGGATTCCAACGGATAAGCCGGTCATTACGCAAGTTTCTCGGCTGGACCCCTGGAAAGACCCTCTCGGCGTAATAGAAGTGTATAAAAGGGTTAAAGAAAAGGTCGATTGTCGGTTGGTTTTCTGCTACAATGTGGCAAGTGACGACCCGGAGGGCCTTAGAATGTATAATAAGGTGTATAGCAAGGCCAATAAATTAGTCAAAACCGGTGATATTTTGTTTGTCGTCGGTAACCACGAATTACTGGTTAACTCCATACAGAAGTACTCCAGCGTTGTAATC
>CAZZHL010000354.1:0-2262 GCA_964653945.1 uncultured Pirellulales bacterium | reverse complement strand
AAGAAAAGCCCGCCACCTAACATCTGGGATGCGGACCTCGAATTCAAGTATTATTATTAAAATCACCTTTTATCCCACGGCTATGCGTTCTTCTTTCGATACCTATCCTTGTAAACCCCCGTTAGAATTGGCCTGTGTAAGTAGCGGTTGTTGCCGATTAGGCTCATTTCTAATGGGGTAAAACTTGTGCTCGCATAGCCAAGCTGCCCCTTCCGCCTGTATAGCCCTGCTGGCGACTAAAAACCATCCATACTGCCCCTGTCTTTGTATTTTCAAAATTGTGCCGAGCACTATATATAGTATATTGCCCAACTTTCCCATATACACCTCTGCGTTCAGCCCAGTACCAATTTGGGATGCCGGTTTTTGACGCTAATAAGCTGGATTTTAGCACAATTTGGCGTAATTTTGGGCTGTTCCAGCAATCAGTTATGGGTTGAACTTTTCTAAAGTTTTCTTGCCGCTACTGTCGATATCTATATTGACAAGTGGTTCTTGCCTCAGAAAGGATTCAGGGGGCATACAAGATATAGTGGCTCTCGGCTTTCGGGCGAATTTAGGGACATTCACACCTGGAAGACCATCATATAGGTAAATTTAATGCCAGATTTTGACTACAACAGCCCTTTTGAAAGCCGGAATCAACCCGTCAATGGCGGACCGAGCCGGGTTAATGGGAACTTGGCTGACAATGAGGATTTGCTTATGGAGCAGATACTTGAAAATATCAACACTACGCCTATTGGCCAGGTTTTAAAAAAGATTGCTTCCCTGCCGGAAGTCCGCAAGAAGAAAATTATGGACGTCCGTCAGCAGCTTACCGAAGGCAAATATGACCTCAAAAAACGCCTTGATACTGCCCTTGATAAGGCCCTTGAGGACCTAACCACAAAAGGGAATTAGGACATTACCCTGTAAGTTGCCGTAAATTGAAGGAGGTTTAGATCCATCACCCCCATTCTTGCTTTCGCAATCGCCTGGATGGCTTCCGCCAGAAAGCATGGGGGCACGTTGTTTACGTTTTGTCCCACATTAAAATCGGCTGTAACAAACTATCGCTGGGGTAAAAGGTTGCGAAATCAAAAAATGATGAACCCCATTAAAATTGCCCTGTGTAAACAGCGGTTGTTGCCGATGATGCTTACTTCTAACGGGGTGAACCCTACCCTGTAGGCGAGACAGAAACTCTAACGTCCGCGGGTAACCAAAGTATGTGTACCGATGCCGACCAACTATAGAACCGGTAAAGCGCTAAGATTCTTTCGTACCTGGCACCCCGTTTTCCCACAACTCAGGCAGGAAGCAAAATGGTGTTCTTTATCCGCCTTACGGACTGGCGGATTAAACTACTAAACTATTTCAGGAATGTCCTCGTCGTCCAGTGGTTCATCCATATTGACGGGCTTATAGTCCGGCTGCTTCGATTTTTCCACCTCTTCTTTGAAGGCGACTATGACTTTTTCCTGAATGCTTTTCCTGCATTCCACATTAATCGGATGAGCGATATCGGCGTGAAGCTTCATTCTGCCCTTGAAATCCTTCTTTGCCCGGTTGTCCGAAAGTGATGCTCCACAATTGTTACAGAATCTGGCTCTGAGATGGTTTTTACCACCGCATTTGTCACAATGGTCGCTCATCTTCCTTGAAGGCATAGCGACGAAAAGACCGCCTGTTCCTTCGATAATCTTGATGTCGCGAACGACAAACTCGTTGTCCATTGTGATGGAGCAAAAAGCCTTTAATCTGTCATCCTTGTTTTCCACTAATTTGACTCTAACCTCGCTGATTTCCATTTTTTCTTGCCTCACTAACTTAGTATCTTGTATCTTGTACTGCGTATATCGTTTTATTCGTCTTATGAACCGAAAATTTATGAAAATTTTTATTGTTTTTTAGATTTTTGTCTTTTTACCCCTCAACTCCGGCTTTTTACCAGCCATTGCTCCTGACAATCAAGATTCTGCAGCCAGTTTCCTTCTCAAGCTTAAGTCTGTTTTGCCTGGCTTTGCCTTCGTCAATATCCATAATATAAAACATAGCTGAGCCGCTACCGCTTAGACAGCAAGGAGCAAAACCTGATGATTCAATCTTGTCTTTCAACTCAGCTAATTCATTATGTAAACCAAAACAGCTATTCTGCAGCATATTTGCGCACAATTTCAACACTAAATCAATCCTGTTTTTTTGCAAGTAGCTTGTTATTCGGACGTTAAGGTCATTATAGGACTTTGAGTCATGCTCGTATTTTTCATAAACCATTTT
>CAZZHL010000353.1:0-2293 GCA_964653945.1 uncultured Pirellulales bacterium | reverse complement strand
GGTGTATGAACATAAGCAAAAACTTGTAGATGGATTCACAAAGAAATATAATATTGTCAAACTTGTTTATTATGAGGCATTTGGAGATTGCACGAGTGCTATCCAGAGGGAAAAACAAATTAAAGCAGGTTCACGAAAGAAAAAAGAGGAGTTAATAAGCGGTATTAACGAAGAATGGCATGACCTATATGAGGGTTTATGAGATTGCTTCGCTGCGCTCGCAATGACAAACACAACAAATTAGCCACAGAGCAGCACAGACAAAAAATTTTAAAGATGGAGCCAAGTAATTTTGTCCTAAATTTGCTCACTCGGTAGGAAAGGTCAGTGAGAGATCATGGAATGGAAATCTGATAAACTCAAACTAACGATTGAATTAGTTCCTCGTACATCGTGGTATAACAATCTAAGGAAATGTATGAGCAAAAGGGATTGGGATAAGATTCGGGAAAAAACCTTTGCTGAATATGGGCACAGATGTGCTATTTGTGGTTCTGAACAAAGATTGAATTGCCATGAGATTTGGGAATACAATGATAAAAAACATGTGCAGAAACTGTTGGGTTTTATCGCACTTTGTGGTATGTGTCACCATGTGAAACACTTAGGGTTAGCTAAAATTCTAGCGTCGGAAGGAAAGTTAGATTATGAGAAAGTTGTTGAACATTTTATGAAGGTGAACAACTGCGACCATAAAACTTTTGAGGGTCAGAGAAAAAGGGCGTTTCAGGAATGGGAAGAGCGGTCGCAGCATGAATGGCTTATAGATTTGGGGCAGTATAAGAGCATAATTAAAGAAAATATCACAGCAAAATAAGGAATAGTAAACGAATTAACGCAAGGTCTCAATGGAAATAGAAAGGGGCAAAGATGGCAAAGGGAATTGTTATTTATTATTCGCGAAGTGGTAATACGAAGGAAATGGCGGAGATTATTGCTAAATCGATGAATGAATCGGGCTTGAAGACAGAATGTAAATCTGTTGATAAGGTAAAAGCAGATGATTTACTTGGCTATGATGCGATTGTGATGGGGTCGCCTACTTATTACGGGCATATGGCTGGGCCACTCAAGCAGTTGTTCGATGATGCGGTCGGTTTCCACGGCCAGCTCGACGGCAAAGTAGGAGCGGCTTTTTCAAGTGCGGCAAATATCGGCGGTGGTAATGAAACTACTATTATGGGCATAATCGAAGCGATGCTTATCAGCGGGATGGTAGTCAACGGCGACCCGCAGGGCGACCACTATGGGCCGGTCTCTATCGGCAAACCTGATAATAGAGTAAAGCAGCAGTGTAGTCGCAGAGGCCAAAGAGTCGCAGAATTGACTAAAAAACTACATTCGTAACAGGAGAAATCAAAAATAGCCGCAAAGAACCATAAGTCTTGTTAAATGCTAAACTTAGAAGAATAAAAATTGGCCGAATATTTGTGTCTTTATGTCTTTGTGGCAAAAAAATACTGTTTTTTTACAAAAAAAAGCATTTTTCTTTGACAAACCAACGGCGTGCAGTTAAGTTTTTAGCGATTTTAAGCAGAAAAAAAGCAATTTTAACCGTAAATATGGAGGTTTACTTTGATGCAAGAGTACGAAGCCCTCAAAGCACTGGTTGCTGAAATTGAGTCTGATATCGACAAAGCCGGCGGCGGGAATAAGGCAGCAGGTACACGAGTACGCAAAGAAATGCAGAAGGTCAAACAAGCTGCTCAAAGTGTTCGCAACCGCATTCTTGAAATCAGATCAACCGATTAAATTATCACAAGGACTCATAATCGCTGCTTTGGCATTGTGTTGTGCGTAATGCTCCTGCAACCGTAGGGGCAGGTTGTGTCTTTATTGCGCGAGGCCAAATACAATGCTGCAGCACTGAGAGTTTGCATATCAAGGTCGATTATGCCGCCACCCTTATTGTTTGATTTATCGCAAATAAACTTGGCAGCTAAGCCGGTCTTTGACAAAGAATCTATCGGCAGGCAGAATCCCCAGCGCTTTGAGATGCAGCAGCTCGACGGTGTTTTCTGGTACGATAAGGACAAGTTCTTAATTTTGGGCTATAAAGATGTCACCGAGGGTGAATTTTGGGTTCGTGGTCACATTCCGTCTCGGCCGTTAATGCCTGGTGTAATAATGGTCGAAGCGGCGGCTCAGCTATTGAGCTTTTTTGTAAAACAGATTTATGAAGAGCCGGGCTTTATTGGCTTTACCAGCATAGATTCAGCGAAGTTCCGTTCTTCTGTTGAGCCGGGCCAGCGATTATATTTGCTCGGTCATATCACAAAATTCAAAAAGGGCA
>CAZZHL010000352.1:0-2305 GCA_964653945.1 uncultured Pirellulales bacterium | reverse complement strand
TCGATTTAGGCGGAATAGCAAAGGGCTACGCAATAGATAAGGCAATAGAAGCCATACAATCTGTCGGTGCAATCGGCGGAATGGTCGATATCGGCGGTGACATTCGATGCTTTGGCACACCTATGCAGGGCAAAAAGCATTGGCTAATCGGGCTACAAGACCCCAATATAACCGGCAACGATATTGATATTCTTGCTCAAGCAGGAATCCAAACCAGCGAACCTCTACTAATTTTGCAATTAAACGAAGCTGCCGTTACTACCAGTGGCAACTACAGGCGATTTGCCTTAATTAACGGTAAAAGATACAGCCACATCATCAATCGTCAGACGGGAATAAGCACCGAAGGTCTATCGAGCGTAACCATAATTTCCAAAAATGCAGTTGATGCCGATGCCCTGGCAACAGCGGTCAGCGTGATGGGACCCGAAAAAGGTCTTGCCTTAATCGAAAAACTCCCAGAAACCGAGGCTATTCTAATAACATCAGCGCCTAAGTACAAGCTTATAAAAACCACCGGCGCCGAGAAATATATAACCAGCAAATAATAGTACACAGAGCACGCCCTACAATATAACACACAAAGGAACAGAGGACAAAAAGCACAAAAACCCGCAAAAAACCCTTTTTTACGGGGATTTGAAAGGTTGACTACATATAAGCTTTTGTGCTATAATATGGGGTTTGATATAGGCATCGTCCTTCATTGTGCAAAAATAGGCAATACCCGATATATATGTTTTTAATTCGTACCCCATTGTAAAATGGGGTTCTAAGATGAGGCTGTGTAAATGCAGAAACGAACGTTAGGCGAGTTAGCTGAATATGTAGGGGGCCGGATTGTAGGCAATCCTGATACAATAATCAGGTCCGCTTCAACACTTGGCCGGGCGAGTGAAGGCGATATTAGCTTTTTAACCAACCGCAAATATAAGAGGCAGCTGCGGATAACAAAAGCAAGCGCGGTAATCGTAGGCAAAGAAGGGGCGGCAGATACTTCGGTTCCTCTGTTGATAGCCGAGGACCCCTATTATGCTTTTATGCAGATTATGGTTCTGCTGCACGGCCACCGCAAACACAAAAAGGTAGGAATCAGCCAACGGGCTTCAATTGCGGATAGCGCAAAAATTGGTGCAGACTGCCAGATTCATGATTTTGTGACAATATCTGATGATGCAAAAGTCGGAGACGGCTGTGTAATTTACCCCTGTGTATATGTGGGGTCAGGAGTGCAAATTGGTAACGACAGCATAATATATCCCAATGTTACCATTTACGATGGGTGCAAAATAGCTAATCGCGTGATAATAAATGCAAATACGACTATCGGGGAAGACGGCTTTGGCTATGCCAGCCATAAGGGTGTACATCACAAGATACCACAAATTGGCACTGTGATTATAGAAGACGACGTAGAAATCGGTACCTGCTGTGCATTAGAGCGAGGCACGCTCGGCGACACTATCATAGGCCAGGGCAGCAAGATAGGTGACCTGGTTACGATAGGTCATGGCACAAAAATCGGTCCGCATTGCTTGCTTGTGGCTCAAGTAGGAATTGCAGGCTCGACCTCACTTGGGCATCACTGTATAGTAGGCGGGCAGGTTGGAATTGTGGGCCATATCAATATCGGAAACAACGTTACAATCGCAGCTCAAGCCGGAGTCATTAACAATATCCCAGACGGCAAAGTGGTGTTGGGTGCACCTGCTATCGAGGCAGGCCAGGGTAAACGAGCGTACGGCATGATACAATACCTGCCTGAGATGCGGCAAAATATACGTAAACTTGAAAATCTGCTTGAACGAATTGTTCCATCTGTCGAATCCGAACCAGAAAAGTCGGATGAGCAACAGTTATGAATATCCGTTTTCCGATTTTCAAACGTCAATCGCAAATCGCCAATAATCAGTCCAATTATGGTGATGTGCTCGGCTTGATAGCAGGAAAGGGCAGACTGCCGTTTCTTGTGGCGGCTGGCGCTAAACGTGCTGGATTACGAGTGATTTGTGTCGGCGTGAGGGACAATGCAGAGCCGAGTCTGGCCGACGAAGTTGATGTTTTTTACAAGGTTGCAATTGCTCGACCAGGCAACTGGATACGAAAGTTAAGAAAGCACAACGTCAGCAGAACAATTATGGTCGGAGGGGTTGCCAAGGGACAGCTTTTTACACCCTGGCGAATTTTGCGATATCTACCCGACTGGCGAGCGTTCAGGATATACTACTGGCGACTGCGTGGCAAAAGCAAACTTTCGAATCCATTTTTGCATGCCATAGCCGCGGAGTTAGCCAGCGGTGGAATA
>CAZZHL010000351.1:0-2307 GCA_964653945.1 uncultured Pirellulales bacterium | reverse complement strand
GGGAGCACACCGCGGTCGCATCGCGGAAATGAGGGTTCGATTCCCTTCGTCTCCAGTCTTCGTTCGCCGCTTGCCGGAGAACGAAGACTGCTACGGCGAAGCGACAAAAGTCGCGAAGCCGAGCATGTTTGATTATGGAATAGCGGCGAACTTCGCCTTGGCGAGCCAGTTATATGAGATTCCATTATGTTTATATACTCCGCAGTCTCACAAATGACGACCGACACTACGTGGGCTTGTCCGAGAACCTTGAGGAACGCCTTAAGAAGCACAATGCCGGATAGTGCCCACACACATTGAAATATAGACCGTGGAGGATTGAAACTGCCATAGCGTTCCGGTCGAAAAAAAAGGCCGTTGACTTTGAGAAGTATCTAAAGACTCATTCAGGCCGTGCTTTTGCAAGGAAACATTTCTAATGTACCTGCTTATTGAAAGGATTTATCCGGTTACGACCACGCATTTGTAAAAAGACATTTTTGGTAAAATATAGAAATAACTGCGTTCGCCAAAAGTTCGCAGAGAAAATATAACCACGAATTGGGTTGAGATTTTAGCTCGGTATGTAAGCGAGCGTAAAAATGAGTAAAAATACATAGGCGTGCAAAAAATCAAAGGGCTATATATCCGGCATGGTATATTTGCTTATCAGGTATGTGCCAAAAGAGTTTTTGCACGCTCTTAAAATAAGATAGTACAGATAATCATTTAATTGTTTGGCAAATGGCTTTTGAATTAATGAAAAAGATGCCTTTCAAAAAAATATTCGGCAGACTGTTTCTTATCCTGTTTGGTCTGATATTAAGTCTGATAGTAACTGAAGTATTTTCAAGACTATTACTATTACTTTACCCATCTACTAATTATATGGGAAGATGGGAATTTCGCACAACTCGCCCTTTACCTTATAAAGATGCTAATTATTTTAATCAGGAATTTCTTGACGAATCTATACGATGCACCAGAGCAACTATAAAATCACAGGATGCCAATTTTATTATACAGGGTGATTTTACAGGCAAATATTTCAACGTTAAAGACGGTAAGCGGAAAACTTGTTATCAACCGTCTGTTTATAAACACACAGTATTTCTCTTTGGAGGTTCAACTGTATTCTGTCAGGAAGTCCCTGATGAGGATACTATTGCAAGCTATTTGCAGATGATGTTTTTGGCAAATGGTAAAAATGACGTAATTGTCGAAAATTATGGAACGGTGTCGATGATTGCTTCACAGCATACAGATAGATTGTTTCAAACCCCGTTAAATCAGGGTGATGTGGTCATATTTTATGACGGAGTTAACGATGTTATATATCCTGTCTATAATGGTAATACCTCAGGATGGCTGCCGGGCCGCGGACACGACGGGGGAACGAGAAAGTTAAATTGGCTGCAGCGATATTTGTACCCGCTATCTGTAAAGTATAGCAATACCAGCACCACCGCTAAACTTTTCATGAAAATTCTCGAACGAAAAAAGCCTGTCAATATAGCAGATAAGGACTTATTAAACGAAAACCTTAAAAAAACTGAGGAAAATTATAAACAAGCTCTAATTAAAGCTCATTACTATGTAATCACGAAAAAGGGGGGTTTTTATCATTTTCTTCAGCCTAATGTCTTTACGCTTCCAAAATATTCTAAATACGAAAAATGGCTTATCAATAATACATTAAAAGAATTTATAGGGATGGATAAGGCATTTGCCGTTGCTTATCCCCGACTCAGAGCCGCATCTGATGACATAAAAAAAGAAGGCGTAAAATCGTTTGATTTGACAGGTATCCTTAATCAGCGAACACAAAATGAGGAACTTTATCTCGACTGTTATCATTGCAATCATGCTGCCAATAAACGTATAGCCAGCGCTATCTATGATGTTATTTCAAAAAACTATTGAAATACAGCGATTAGACGGTACTTTTAATAGATTCCTCGACTTAGCCTGGGATAACAGAAAGGAAAGGAGAAAGCTATGCCGGCAAATATAGCACATATGGTCATAGCGCATAAGGCGCTCGAACAACTGAAAACAAAAAAAGGCAGCGAGGTCGCAGACTTCGCTCAAATAATCGATGATACTTCCCTGGCAAAAAACTGCAGGGCATATATGAACCTCGGCAGTATCGGGCCGGACCTGTACTATTACTGTAACATAGCCGGCTCGGTCAAAGATATGCTAACGGAAGGTTTCGTTCAGGCCATCGGTGTAACACCATGGGCCTACCATCTGCACTCGAACCAGGTCAATATATTTCCCCTGAAGCTCGGCGAGATTCTCTTCAAGGACGCCATCCACAAAGAC
>CAZZHL010000350.1:0-2312 GCA_964653945.1 uncultured Pirellulales bacterium | reverse complement strand
ATTCCCTTACCCATTATACCAACACAATTTACTGTATTGATGAGGGTCTGTGCCTCGGATTTTAAAATGTCACCTATTAGAACCTTCATAATACTCTCTTAGAAGAATATATCACTTTTTATACATACAGTCAATTGAATATTAAGTTGCTTGAAAGCTTTCAATGCTGTCTGATTCGCAACGTAGGAACCAAAAATATATTCGGGTCCAACCTTATCGGGCACGAGAACCTCAGCGCATTTAGCTGACTTATGTGCCCATTCCTCAATTCGATTGTCCGGATGAAGCCAGAAACGAGCAAATATTGTGTCTTTATCCAAAACTTTCAAGCCAGTTTCCACCTTATCAAAACGAACATAATCACTAGAAGCATTTTGGTCAGAAATGATTACACCTGGTAGATCCAGAACTGATGGATTAACGCGCAGGATACATATCTGATCATTTTGGTCCCGCCTTTTGCTAAGCATGGGATTATGGACATCAAAATAGAAATTCGCATACTCATGAAGCCTTCTGGCGCCAGGAATCTGTTTGTTTTTTCTCTTAGACTGAATCTCTTCCATTGCAAGAGATTCGTGAGGTAATTTCTGTGAAAGTTTGTGTGATAATATCCCGTACTTTATAATAGAGAGCACATTGGCAATTGGTGTAATATAATGCAACTCTGTGATGTCTGTCCGTTCCAAAAAATATTCCTTATCTTTTAATTCTTGAATTTATTTAGTGTTTGATTTCGTGATTTATACTGAGAATTACATCCTCGTTTTCAAGATGACAAACTCTTATCATAATATTTTACAACAAACGATGAAAATTGGCTACGCTCAAGATAACAAAAGGCAAAAATACCACACTAAAATGGTGAAAAACCGTGATTTTGGGATGAAATCCCCGATTATGAACTTCAGTGTCAGTTTTTTATTATTTTATTAGATTTTCATTGAACAAGGGGGCGGAAAGTAGTTCTGAATTAAGCATAAGCCCTTAGTTCACAAGGGATTGTAAAAAAATCCGCTATAAGCATAGGGGGGAGATAGACTTACAGAAAAAAATCAATCAAATACGCAGGTAGTTGCGCGGGAAAATCGAAATTTTCAAAATTTTTTTTATTCATTCCGGAATAAGCACTTACGCAAAATCACTCCTTAAAAAATCTCTCAAATTTCAATCAAATACGCAGGTTCAGCCAATTATGGAGGGGCGACGTCGGCCCCGTATTGCGTGAAGCGTGAAGCGTGAAGCGGATGAGTAAATGAGTAGATGCGTTGATGAGTAGATGAGTGAATGGTTCATTGTTTCCGCCTTCGCCGAGGCTACCTGTGGCACAAGCTACGGCGGACAAGCATTGTTCGTAGATAAAAATAACCCCGTCAAACCCCTTGCATTGCAAGGGGCTAACAAGCCACACTTCTAACGGGGTGAACCTGGAGTGGTGGTGCGGAAGGCTCTCATACCAATTTTCCTGCCGGAGTTTATCTACCGGATTCGTATATGGCTGTTATTGCGCTATCGAAAATTGCGCTACGGCTGCACATTCAGGAAAATCCCGCTTACGCAAGGTCAGTACGCAATCGTTGACCCGGAAGATTACAAGGAGCTTGCAAAATACCAATGGTACGCAAGGGGATGCGGAAGGAGATTTTATGCGGAGCGGTGGGATATCAGCGGAATCAAAGAAAAAAGCGTGAAGATGCACCAGGTAATAATGGGCACTGCAGAAGGCAAAGTCATCGACCATATAAATCATAATTGCCTAGATAATCGCAAAGCGAACCTTCGTTTTGTTACAGTTCAGCAGAATACATGGAACAAGCGCAAACAAAAGGGCACTTCCAGCTCACAATACAAAGGTGTTAACCTGGCAAAGGGTCGAAAAAAGTGGCGAGCGCAGATATGCTGCAACGGCAGGAAGATACATCTTGGTTATTTTGATGATGAAAAGGCGGCGGCGATGGCCTACGACGCCAAGGCAAAAGAACTGTTCGGAGATTATGCAGCACCCAATCTGCCATTATCCAAAAAGCAGGCAAAACAAGTTGCTTTTCAGCAAGTATAATATACAGTAAAGCCCAAAGTATCGGGAACAGGCATCCATTTTTTAGAGGCGATTATGAGGTATGCAGGACTTACGGATGAGCCGGCAAAAAGAAAACGTGAACGTGGGAACCCCAGCGATTTCAAAATTATGCAGCAATTCACCTCCGAGACGGCTGCCCAGCAGTGGGAAAGGAGAATAACGGCCCAGGGATATGAAGAAGATACCAGCGGCAAAGGCTGGAAATATGGCTATACCTTTTCAATCTGAAGTT
>CAZZHL010000349.1:0-2312 GCA_964653945.1 uncultured Pirellulales bacterium | reverse complement strand
TTACCAGTTCAATCGCACTTGCCGGCGCAAAAGGCGGCCCTGGCTCGGCAGGCACGCCGTCCCGCTCCGGCTCGGCGAGCCTCCGCCGAGACGAGTGGCCTGACGGCTGCTCAAATTCATCTTCGAGTTCAGCTTTTTCTTCCTTAGCCCGGGCCACAAGTAATCCCTCAGCCGGCCTGTCCCGCCCGGCTACGGCACGCTCCGCCGTGACGAGAGCAGTGTCGAGGGGCTTTCTCGCTATTGCTTTATCCAGCTCTTGTGCAGATTCATATCTCCTGCTCTCTCCAGTTAGATGAACAAAAAGAAGCATCAATCCCACCATTAAAACAGCCGCAGCAGCTCTAATCCATCTCGTTCTCCAAATCGATACAACTTGGGGTTGCACCGGCTGCTTTGCCTGCTCTACAACCTGCGAAATCAAATCTTCAGATACTTCTACATCTTCGCGCAGTAAATCCAAGGCCGCAAATTTCCCCTTTAGCTGCTCCAACTGCTCACGACACTGAGCACAGCCTTCCAGGTGCTCAGCGATGTCCTCCATCTGAGCATCAGAAACCAGTTTGAACTGATATTCTATAAGCTCTTTATCTGTAAGATGACCTTTCATTTTATTTATTCCGAAATATCAGGTAATATCTGTGACAATTTTTTAAGTGCTCTATACATTTGTGTTTTCACCGTCCCAACTGAACAGCCCAAAACTTCTGCCACCTCTTTATAACTAAGCTGCTCATAGTATGCCAGAACAAGTGTCGCCCGCTGCCTGTCCGGCAATGACTCAATAGCCAGCCGAACCTGCTCCTTTTGTTCGGCTCTTACTGCCTCTTGTGAAGGTTCACATGAGGTATCCGCAACAGCAACCGTACCCAACTCCTCACACTGTCCATCAGCACAATCAACTTTCTGATTCAGGGATACAAGTTGCAGTTGCTTACGCCTGCGCAAGCCATTGATGGCCACACGTGTCGCAATTGTAAACAGCCAGGGCTTAAATTGCTCGCCTCGAAGTGTATAGGCCTTTTCATGGACCCGTTTGAAGGTTTCCTGGAAGATGTCTTCTGCCTGTTCTCTATTTCCGCTCATTCGCATCAAATATCCCAATAAACTGCTCCCATATCGGCGTACAAGCTCAGCGAACGCCGTTGCATCACCCTGACGATGGGCATTAAGTAAACTTTTGTCAGTATTCTCCATTGAGGCTACCTGCTTCTGTCTATCTATATATATAGACATTTATCGTAGCTTATTGGTTGACAAATAAAGGTAAATTTTGTGTAAAATGTGTGTTTCGAGGTACTTTTTGTACCACGGCCATGCCTTCGACTGAACTCAGGACAGGCCTGGCCGTGATACAATGGGCCGGAAGCTCACCGTCTATCCGATTTCTTCGTCTATCCAGCCGATAAGCTCTTTCAAATCGTCGAGCGTAATATCGCCCATATGAGCGATTCTGAAGGTCTCTTCTTTTAGTTTACCGTAGCCGTTTCCGAAAACCGTGTTGTGTTTTTGCTGTATAGCGTTGATTATCCCTGCAACATTAATACCTCGCGTATTTTTTATTGTTGTCAGGGTATTTGAGGCGTATTTTTCTTCGCAGAATAAGGCAAATTTCTCCTTCGCCCAGCTCCTCACAAATTCTCCCATTTGTTTATGTCGTTTCCAGACATTTTCCATACCTTCTTTGAGCAGCTTTTCGCACTGATAGTTCAAAGCCATAATGTGCGGGATAACGGGCGTAGTAGGCGTCTGATTTTTCTCTGCCGATTTAGCAAAGTTCTGAAAATCGAAGTAATAACCCCGGCCGGGAACATTCTTACTTTTTTCAAGTGCTCGATTGCTAACTGCCGCCACTGCCAGACCAGGCGGAATCGCAAAGGCCTTTTGAACAGATGCGAACGTCACATCCCAGCCAAGCTCGTCGAAATGCAATGGAAGACCCACCATCGCGCTCACCGCATCCACAAAGACAAGAACATCGGGATATTTTTCCTTCATCATTTCGCTGACTTCATGCAGCGGATTCGTCAGGCCGGTACTCGTCTCGTTATATACAAGCGTGACAGCAGTGTATTTGCCCGTTGCGAGTTTCTCGTCAATCATTTCAGGCAAAACGGGCTTTCCCCAATCGACCTTTATTTCATCTACGTTCCTGCCGCAGCTTTTAACTACGTTAGCCCATTTATCACTGAAGGCACCACAGCAGGTACACAAAACCGTCTCATCAAAACCGACACAATTACGTATTGATGCCTCCCATATTCCTGAAGCGCTGGATGTGGACAAAAAGACATTTTGCTCGGTGAAGAGCACCT
>CAZZHL010000348.1:0-2324 GCA_964653945.1 uncultured Pirellulales bacterium | reverse complement strand
TTTTCAGGCGTCAGTCTTAAATCTATTCTCCCGTAATCGCGAATTCGAAGCAGACGATACACCCTTTTACAGATACGCTCGATGTTTTTGGTGATGGACTGGTCAAGTTCGGCGAAACCGAAACTGATATTCCATTTTTCACGATATTTTCGGTTCCACTTTACACGGTATGTTGCAAGCTGAGGTCCCTCGGAGCCGTCAAAGTCGAAAAAGCATTCGCGTATAGGTAGAACAGTCAGTTGCTTATTTCCAATAATGCTGACATAAAGCTCACGGCCTTCAATGTATTCCTCGACTATGACCGGCTGCTCCCAGCCTTCGTGAACGAATTTGACACGCTCCAAAAGCGCAGATTCATTCGTGACAAGAGATGCATTGGAGATGCCCTCGGAACTGTCCTCGAAGGCAGGTTTGACAACCAGCGGGTAATGAAGCGACTTGGGAATACGTGCCTTTTGGTTATGGGCAATCGAAGTAAAATCGGGAACGCGTATTCTATGACTGGTTAGTAGCTGCTTGCACAGCCGCTTATCTCGGGATAGCATCAGCCCTGTTGGGCCTGAACCGGTGAACGGAATATCCAGCATTTCAAGGACCGCTGCGATGTTCGTATCCATACGGCGGTCTCCACCAAGCTGCTCGGTTAGGTTAAAAATGATATCTGGTTTTTCTTTGCTCAGGGTAGTTACGACGATTGTTATGTCATCTTCGACACCAAGGATAGATACGTTGTGCTCCAGGTCGCGTAATGTCCGGATGACATGATATTCCGTCGTTGGCTCTTTTGGCCTTTGCCTAAAATCAGGGTCATTACTCGGTATTGTCCACTTATCCGCAAGAACTGTGATTTTTAATTTGCGTTTCATTAGCGATGTCGCTTCCTTCTGGTTCTAAATGTATTTCCTGCGATAGATGTAAGAAGAACTGTTATTGCTATTATATCATCCGGGACATCCTTTTTTGCATATAAATCAAGCCCTTCACAGCGAGCTATTATCCTGTTGACCAGCTGATGAATGTCGTATTTCCGATGCCCGGTCCATCTTGCAACATTGTCGATAATCTGGTGACGATGTAAGCGAAGAACAGCAGAGGCCTTGGTCGTTGTGGGCGAGAAGCTTCTTGTCTTGAAAAGCTCTTTTAGGCTGTCGTCATAAAAACCGTGAAAGTCACTGCCGAGTGTCTTGCGTTTTCTGTCGTAGAAGTTGGCAAGGGTAGAAGTCATTCGTGAAGCTGACCACGGCGGGGTCCCTCTGGATGTAATTGTTGGTTCCTTGTTATTGAGCTTTTTAATTATATTATCGATATAATGTAGCTTCTTTATCACAGGCCAATCTTGGTATTTCTCCTGCCAGTTGCTGTTCGGTGTGAGCCAGGTGGCAAAAGTCTCTGCGAAGTCCTCATCAGGGTGTGCTTGTGCATAGTTGCCTTTGAGGTGGATAACGAAGCGCCTCGAGTAAGGTTGGCAGTAATAAGACTCAGAGTATTTGTCTGAGAATCGGCCGAATAGTTCTCGCCATCGTGTTTTCTTATAAAGTTCATAAGCGTAGTTCAAAGCGTGTCCACATTCATGTCGCAGAAGCTTCATACACGATTTTTCTGTTCCGCCCTCGACTTCGAACATCATTTTCTTTTCAACACTTTTTAATCGTGACTGGGCCAGGAAAAATGGAATACCGATAATCGGCTCCCTGTCCGGGCAAAGCCACTCATCTGCAAGATAGCACGGCGGATGAAAGCTTATACCTTTTGATGCGAGTTCCTCGTAGAGTTTGTTTATAAGTGGCTCAAGAGAAGAACCCTTGATTTGAAGATTAAAGTCCCGCACTCGAATCGGCAGGATTTCTTCATCTGTTAGCCTTTTCCAGTTTATTACCTTCGTCGTTTTTGCCATAACAGCTCTTATCAAGCTACATTTCTTCAAGCCATTAGCATATATCTTCTTACTATATTATCTATAACAAAAATCAGGTTTTTTGCAAGGAGGTAATTACTGCTGTTTAGAAGAAAAGATGCTGTATAAGTATTTTTAGGCCAAGGCTGATAAGAACCAGGCCGCCGAGGGCTTCGATTTTATTCTCGAAAAAATGCCCGACTTTTTTGCCGATAAATACCCCCAGGTAGGACAGTACGAAAGTTACTACGCCTATGATTATTACTGCAGCGATAATGGAGCTGGTGATAAGTGAAAGTGTAACGCCGACGACAAGGGCATCGATACTCGTGGCAACGGAAAGAACCAGCAAAACGAGGATATTTGACGGGTCGAAGCTTTTCTCAGCCGAACCAATTCTAAATGACTCGTAAATCATTTTGGCCCCCAC
>CAZZHL010000347.1:0-2327 GCA_964653945.1 uncultured Pirellulales bacterium | reverse complement strand
GACCGACCAAACCAGGCCCCAGAACCCTTTCCTCGCGTTCGCCACGAATCTTTCCGAATCGCAGGACAAGGGCTTGCTCATCAGGGCCAATCGTTCTGAAGCCTGAGGCAAAGAAAAGAATTACCAGTACTGTCATTATTGCCTTCAGGATGATAAAGCTCAGCCGAAGTGCTTCCGACAGCGATTTACCAGCTGCGTCCATTTCTATACCGCCGGGTTTCCCTGATGGTTGAAATTGCAAATCCTTGTTATCTTTTTTATTCTGTTCTGTCATAATGTCAGCGTTTAGAATTTATTTTTCCGGTTCGTTCGGTTTAAGGTCGGGCATTTCCTCAAGCAGTTTGAAAGGTGCTGTCTTGGCGCTGAAAACAACGGTTGCTCTTTCCCCTAATATTTTTTTGAGGGCCTCAATGTCCCGCAGGAACATTGCAAGTTCCGGGTCTGCTTCGAGCAGCTTATAGTATTTTGCGGCCTCTGCATCGCCTTTACCCCGTATTGTTTTTGCCCTTGCTTCAGCGGCCGCGAGCAGTTCCGTCTTTTTGGAATCTGCATCGGTTCGTATCTTTGTTGCTTCGGCCAGTCCCTGTGCGATGGTGGCTTCGGTTTTACGGTTTCTTGCAGCTCGCATTCGCTCGAATACTTTTTCGGTAACATCCTTGCTGATTTTAAGCTGCTTAATACCAAGAGTACTTATTTCAATGCCGTAATCGTTCTTGATAGGTTGTTTAAGGTCGGCGAGCATCTCATCTTCAGCTCGGTTAAAGTTTATTTTTGTTGGGTCACTGTTTACGAACTCACTGAAGAGGTGTTGGCCGATTATCTTGTTTTGAGTATCACTAATCCGGCTGCGCAATTTGCTTTCAGCTTCCCTGAAGGTTTTAACGGCATTAAAGAATTTCAGCGGCTCAGCGATATTCCAGACGACGTAGGTATTTACGATAATCGGCACAGCTCCCTTGGTTGTTGTCTCTCCCATCTCCACTTCCAGCACTCTCATTCGCGAATCGAATTTATGGATTTGCTGGATTGGGAAGGGCCATCTGAAATACCACCCCGGCTCGATAATTTCACGAGTAGGGCGGCCGAAGGTCGTTACAAGGGCCGATTCCGTTTCTCTGACCTGAAATGAGATAAGAAGCAGGGCCAGAATTGCGATTAATAATATAATAAGGATTGCAACTGTTATATTTTTCATTTTTTTCTTGTCTCCTCAAGCCCGCCAATATCGTACAGACTTGGCGTCAGTTTTTCTTTTGCGTCGAATATGAAAATCTGCGTATCGTTGGGGTCGGCAACCACAACGTATTTACGTATGTTTTTAAGTGCCTCTTCGAAAGCAGCTAATTTTTGCTCGCTTAGATAAATTTGCTCTGCTGCTTTGTACGCCTTAAGCTGGCTGTCGAAACGTTCGCCCGTTGCGCGGGCAAGCGTTACTTTCTCAAAGGCATAGCTTTTGGCCTCTCGCAGCGTACTGAATATTTCTCCCTTTGCTTCTGCGAACCCTTTATCCAGAGATGCTCCGAGTTTTTCGATTTGTTCTGAGTCGTTTTGTTCTTTGGCCTTTTGGTATTTAGCTGCCACTTCGTAAAGTTTGTCGGCCTCTTCTACCGAGCCTGCGAGCCTGCTTAAAGTGTGATTACGTTCTCCGAGTGACTGGAGTACGATTGCCTGTTTTTCCTGCACGGCCCCGATGACCTTTTGATAATCTGTCGCAACCTCGATAGGCGGATGAATGCCCTGCAGGCCTAAAAACACGATTTCAACACCCAGTTCTGCCTTATCCGCAGCTTCCTGAATCCTTTTGGTTAAAATCTCTTTGGCCCGGACTCGACCGGCTCCGAGCAGGCTGCTTTCGAGGGCAGCTTCGTCATCGACCTCAATTTTTGCACTGGCTGCGAATTTCGTAAGCTCACGATAACAGATGGATTGCAGTAGTTTTTCCGGCTCGTCATGATTGTAGATAAAAGAATATAAGTCCTTGATTCTGTATTGAACGGGCACAGCGGCAATAACGAGGCTTACAGGCACAGCTCCAGTGCCCGAAGCCGCACCGCTTTCTTCACTAGCCACGAGCAAATGATATTCCTCTTTGTAATGCGCCTCACCCCACAATAGCGACGGCTCACGTATCACCTCGCCGGTTTTGGGGTCTGTATGGGGGACGTAGCCAACACTGATTTCCGAGACCTTTTTCGTAGGATGCTTATAAGCGATGTCGATTGGCCACGGCCATTTGAAAGTAAGTCCCGGCTCAGCTTTATTTACCTGCCCTGATTTATTCAGAGGATTGCCGAAGTGCTCTATTATTGCCTCTTCATTAGGTTTTA
>CAZZHL010000346.1:0-2328 GCA_964653945.1 uncultured Pirellulales bacterium | reverse complement strand
GAAGCGAAGATGACATGCTGTCAACGTCACAATAGTAAGCTGTAAGACCTGCTGCAGCTGTTGTGGTTGTTGTAGCAGCAGTTGTCGTGGCAGAGGTAGTTGTTGTGCTTGTCGTGGCAGAGGTAGTTGTTGTGCTTGTCGTGGCAGACGTGGTAGTGGTTGAGGGTGTTCCAGCCAAATAATCTTTTAAGATATTATATTTAGCCGATTCTACAGTAACCCAATCACCTTGAAGTATTCCACCAGTATCTCCTGAGTTGGGATTCATACACCAAAAAGTCCAGCTTGCGCTATGCCCAACATGATTCATAAAGGTGGTAAACCATATATAACCGGTAGAAGAGGGGTCTGACGCATCGGATTCAGGTATTCCGAATTCACCAAATAAAACAGGAGCAATATTATCTGTGTAGATAAACCAAAAATACTTATCCCAAATCGCCGGCATTTGACTGGGAAAACGTGGATCCGAGAACCATGATGACATATTAACTGAAGGACCGTATTCATGAGGAGAATAAACCAGATTGGCCGCAGGAATTGAAGTTATAGGATAATCCCTTACACCAGAAAGACAACCTCCCCACCAATACCAATACACTGAACATTCTGGCTCGTAATTATCATCATTCGGAATCCATGTTGATTCTGCATAATTCTCTATTCCTTCTACAATAATAAGCGCATCGGACTTAATAGCCAAAATTGCCTGACCACATCTCACCGCTGCTTCGTCCCAATTAGTACTAGAAGTTCCCTCTCCCCAGGTAGCCGCACCATGAGGCTCATTATTTAAATCAAAACCAATTACATTAGAAGCATTTCTATATCGGTTCGCCATCATCTCCCAGTCAGAAATCCATTGTGCTTCTGAACAGGAGCCCGTATACCAGAACTCTTCACTCAGATATCCGTCTGCTGCTCGAGAATGATTATCAAGAATAATTTTAAGACCGAGATTGCCCGCTTCATCAATAATCCTATCCAACACTTCCATTGAAGACAAACCGTCCAGGTCCACATTTAGGCCTACTTGTCCAGTGTAGGGGTCGGTTCCGGATGCATTGATCGAAATTCCGTTGGGATTTTGTCCAATCATTTCATTGCACCAGGGCAAACGAATACAGTTAAAACCAAGGTCTGAGATTTGTTGTAACATGGATTTGTAATCCCTCGTCCATAATCCATGAACACAATAATTACTGGTTTCAAAACCAAACCAGTTAACTCCCGTCAACCTCCCTCCAGGCATACTAGTGCCCGCAAATGCACTTTGGCCCAGAAGTAATACCAGCAACATGGCTGCAATTAAATAAGTTGAATGTTTCATTTTGTTACCCCCCAATTTTTTTGTGAAGTTAGCATTCTAATTACTATGTTTATTCCATTCGCACCCCCTTTTCTGCTGACCGTCCTTGTCCTAAAAATGCCTTTAAAAAGCATTTAGGAAACAACTATGGTGTGCTGACAAAACTCCTCATGAATTATGCAAAACAGGCAGGACATCGGCATAAAGTCACACCGGCTTTATAATACCTCCGATAAAAAAACATCATCTTATTAAGGCCCGTATGAAAAGGTCTCATAAGAGGGATTGCTTTACTGATGTTCACAGTATGGCCACGCCCCAAGCCTTTGCAGAACCGATAGATAAGCCTTGAAGCAAGAAAAACCATTCACTCCCCCTTATCCTCTATAGCGCCTATTTTTACGTTATTCCATATAAGTTTAGTGTATTATTCTTAACTTAATTGGTAAAGGTTCTCGTAAGAACTCAATTAGCAGACTACGTAATATAGAAGTTACCTCCTCGCTTTTTCTCGACATCCCTTTATTAAAAGATACACAAAATTTGGACAATGTCAATTTAGAAATTTCCACCAACGATAAATTTTTTTATCGTTTTCTTTTAACTCCTTTCAAGAAAGCAAGTTATGAATTTCTCTTCAATGAAGATTTTCCGTTTTTTCGCAATTTATTCTTAAGAGTTTCTACTATTGTGAAAGGTTACAGATGTTATTTGTCTTTATATTTTCTCCGTCTGGGCTCACCAATTGTTGTAAATGATATACATGGCGCATAGATATGCTTGCCGAGTGGTAGAGCGGGCATCAGAATGTCAGGTGGTTTATCTAATTAGTGTAATTGGGCGATTGTTTTCGTCTCAGTGTTACGTCTGGGCGCATCAGGTAATTGGGGGGGCAATGTTAAAGGGTCTGAGAATTTGCCGGACTGTGCTTTTTTCCAGCCGAGCTGGTGGCAAGGTTGAAAAGACTAAAAAAGCCGCCCGCTTTTATCAGCGGGCGGCCAATTTACCTTTCTACGACA
>CAZZHL010000345.1:0-2340 GCA_964653945.1 uncultured Pirellulales bacterium | reverse complement strand
CATTAGGCATATTTGGAATATCGCTGGCAACGGCAATTTTTCCGGTGATGAGCTCTTATGCAGCAAAAAAAGATTTTGCAGGTCTGGGCAAGACAGTCTCACAGGGTCTCCGCAGTGCTATCTTTATCGCGATTCCTGCGACCATAGGACTTATAGCAATAGCAAAGCCATTAATTTCAACTGCTTTTGAGCACGGCCAATTCGGCCAGGTCCGTGACGACACTTCAATGGTTGCCTGGACCCTGCTTTTTTATGCGCTGGGATTGTGCGGATATTTTGCACAGCAGGTCACCAGCCGTGCGTTTTACTCGATGCAGGATTCTAAAACACCAATGCGAAGTGCAATGATAGCGGTTGGTCTGAATATTGTTTTGAACCTGACCCTTATCTGGCACCTGGGGACAGGTGGATTAGCGCTTTCGACGGCGCTCTGCTCATATTTGCAGGTCGTGATTATGGTCTGTTTCTTTCACCGGCGATTACGCAGTCCTAAGGACTCCTTACGAAGGACGCAATACGCAATACGCAATACGATTTTTGAGGGACTGGGCTGGACATTAATTAAAACAATTGCAGCGTCACTTTGTATGTCTGCAACGATAATATTTGCACTTTGGCTGTCAAAAAGCTGGGCTAATATCTTCAAATTGCTTCTGATAGTTCCTTCGGCGGCAGCTGTGTATTTGCTGGCAGCAAAATTATTAAACATTGAAGCACTGTCTCTGGTGATAGGTAGCGCACGGAAAAACAGCAAAAGTAATAATTGATAATAAAATGTGTTTTTTATAAAATTCGATATTTGACAAGCAAAAGCCAAAGTGATATAAGAGTTAAACGCAAAAAAGGGTGGTTAGACAACAAAAGTACGGAACTTCAATGAGCATTTTATATCTAAAGCAACAGGCAATATCCGCCCGATAATATGTTAAGGCCCCCTGCTTTCTTGCCTGCACCCGTCGGGTAGCCGCAGGCACGGGTGCGAAAGCAAGAAGGGGGATGCAGTTTTACCCCGTTAGAAAACCTTGTTATTAACAGGGCATGCTTCTTTGGTGTTTTATTTCTAACAGGGCTTACTGGAGAGTAAAATGCTTAGAGCCAAGTCTCTTTTAGTTTTTCCGGTATTCATTTTTCTCTGTCTGGCTGGATGGGCCCAAAGTTCAACCAAACTAAGAACGGAATCAGCTCAGGAAATAACAGATTTCGCATTGCCTGTGGAATCAGCCACAGACCGTCAATTATTGATTGACCCAATGCCCCCTGCTTACTTTGGGGTAAGGCCAGAACAGCTGCTTTCACCATCAATTGGCCAAAGATTTTACGAAATAGCTTATGAGCTGGCCAATCCCGCTCCGGCTCGGCGAGCCTCCGCCGAGACGAGTTCTAAAAATACAGGGGCAGCCGAGGCCGAACAGGCAACCGTATTTTTAAACGCCGCAATAAACTTGGGCAGTGAAGACAGCAACATCCGTTCACTTCTGCTGGAACTTGCCAGTCAACATTCAAGGCCGGACCATGCTGAACTGGTGTTTTATACACTTGAAAACTATGTAAACGAATCCGCTGACCTTGGGGCGGTAAGAAAGGCAATCCGATATTTAATTGAAGAGTTAAACACTCGTGAGGAGCGAGAGATACTTCTTAAAGGATTGTTAAAGAGCGTTGGCAGTAAAAACGCTGTTATACGTTCTGATTTGGAATGCTTACTTGGTCTATTGTCTGCTGAAAAAACCGATTATAAATCCGCCCAATATTACCTTATAAAGGCCTACAGCGACAATGAATATAATAAGCTGGCTTTTGCAAAGCTGACTGAACTTATACCCGATAAGATTGGCCCTGAATTATATTTCGGAAATCTAAAACTAAAAATACGCGAAAATCCATTAGATATTGATGCCGCAATTGCCTTTGCACAATTTGCTGAGCAGTTGCAACTTTATGAGATGGCCGCGAAGGCCTACGAATACTGCGCCCGTGTCTTCCGTTATCTTTACCCATCTGAACCACTGCCGGCCCGTATCTATATTCCATGGGTGGTCAGCTACTACAACACCGAACACGACCAAAACAGATGCCTGCAAATTGCTTCTGAGCTTCGGCAGGAAGGTCAATTTGACCTGATTCTCGAATCCGTAGCCGGAAAAGCAGCCCTAAAAATTGGCAATGCCAAAGAAGCAGCCAAGATATTCCAGACCGCCGAAAACAAAGCACAAGAGCTATTCGAACGGGGCCCGCAACAGTACAAAAATAAACCAAGAATCTTAGAGAGCTATTCTCAGCAAGTCAGACCAGCGCAATTTGCGTGGTTTTATTGTTTTGTCTTGCCGGACCCGCAAAAAG
>CAZZHL010000344.1:0-2360 GCA_964653945.1 uncultured Pirellulales bacterium | reverse complement strand
GGGGCCAGTACTGGCAGAAACAGTCTGTTCCCCGCCAGAGGCATGCGGGGACAAGCTTTGGCGTTTTACACAGTACGCCAGCCCGCCTCGCATACGGCGAGTAAACTCCGGCGGATAAAAGGCGGGTAAAAAACGGAATAAAAGGTGGAGCTTTTATGGCTGGCAAAGACTTTATCTTAAAAAAATACCAGCTAAAATTAAAAGGAGAATAAAATGACAAAATCAAAAAAGCAACATGTTAAAGTGCTTGCCCAAGTACCTACTTCTTCTAAAAAACTTTCTGATGGAGTTGTAGATCCTTGCGCTATAAGTTGTACGGACAGTTGTAAACCTTATTGTCAGGATAATTGCAAGAGTGCCTGTCAAGATAGCTGCAAGGATACCTGTCAAAATAGCTGCAAGGTTACTTGTATGGATAGTTGTGAGCATAATGTAAAAACGCCGACCGGTCCATATATCCCTGAACCTTGTCCTTCTGTACAAGCTCCAGGGTGTCCAATCAGTGAAAAGAGCTAAGAGTTGTAAGAATAAGAAGGGAAATGTAAACCAAAATGCAGAATAGCAATATTTACTTCTTCTCGATCAGGGACAAGTATTTTGCTTATGACATTAATACTACATTTTGCGCCGAACTGGATAACATAGCTTTAACAATTCTTCCTGAACTTTTGTCAGGTGCTGGCAGAAGTTTGGAAAAGAAGTATGCTCATGTTTATCCAATGCCACAACTTCACAGGTGTATCAAAGAGTGTAAGGAACTATTAGAAAGCGGATGTTTTGGTGCAAATCCTTCCACCTACAAACACCATATTCATAATGATGTAGCTGCTGTTTGCCTTCACATTGCGCACAATTGTAATTTAAGCTGCGAATATTGTTATGCGGATACCGGTGCCTTTGGGGGTAATCGTCAATTAATGAGCCGCCGGATAATGTTTAAAGCCATTGATTTTGCCTTTGCCCATTCGGGTGATTTTAAATCGGTTAATGTCGGATTTTTCGGCGGGGAGCCTTTGCTTAATTTTAAACTTATTCCTGAAGCAGTGAAGTATGCAAGAAATAGAGCAAATACACTTAATAAAAAGGTGACATTTTCAATGGCTTCCAATGCCATGCTGTTGTCCCCAAGTATCATGGATTTCATCAGCCGGGAAAGATTTTCATTGCTTTTTTCCCTTGATGGGCCACAAAAGATTCACGACAGGATGAGAAAAACCAAGAATAGTAAAGGCACACATACAATTGTCTTAAAGAATATTCGGGAATATTTCCGGCATTATGCTGACGGTTTCACTGTCAGGGGCACCTTTACAAGAACTACTCCCAATTTCTCTGAACAGGTACTTTTTTTAAATAATCAGGGATTTAAGAGCGTTTCTGTCGAACCCGCCCAACTTGCTGAAACTAATCCCCACTCCATTTCAACTCCTGGCGAGATAACTAAAATAATGTATGAGTATGACAAATTGGCTGACATTTATCTGGAAAGGTTCGATAAGGGTAATCCGATACATTTTTTCCATTTTGACAATTGTTTGAAGAAAATTCTTGATCCTCATCCTACTCACACAGGATGCGGAGCAGGCAGTGGATTTATCGCTGTTGTTCCAGATGGAAGGATTTTCCCTTGTTTTGAGACGGTTCCAGAGAAAGAAAATAGTATTGGTCATATAGACTCGGGTTTTAATACGCACAAGAGAAGAATATTCCAGCGCATGCATGTAGATTCAAAAGAGGAATGCAGAAAATGCTGGATAAAATATTTCTGTGGCGGTAGCTGCCATGCGTTTAACGTCCGTTATAACAATAACATAAAAAATCCCTATAAACCTCAATGCGAATTTATTAAATACAGATTTAAGTTATCCGCTTGGATATTATCCGAAATAATGAATAGAGGAGAAAAAGCAGTGAAGAAGCTTAAGAAACATTTAAATGAATAGGGGGCAGCAACCAATAAAAGCCTAACAAATCGCTAGAGCTGACTCGCTTAGCTCGCAGTTCAGCTCATCGTTAGGCAACACGAAAAGGCATTTGTTCTTTCAACTTTTTTGTAATGGTAGTGTAATAGACTTAGTTTGTGGTAACTATCATGCCGGTACTCCAATTACAACTGGTATAGTTTTCGAGGAGCAGGTCGGTTCGGAGAACATGCGTTAGAATATGAAAAGTCAAGTAGCCGGAAGAGAGTCCGGCTTCGCTTTGGGTTTGTCGCCGGTTAAGGCAAATGTTCCGGTGAATTCCGCCACGGCGGATAAATTTGAGCAACTTGTGCCTGTCTGTTTTAGGGGGGTATCTGTGGTTCTCTAAAGGCAAATAGTCTTTTCGACTAATCAAAAGGACTATATATCACTCCCTCG
>CAZZHL010000343.1:0-2390 GCA_964653945.1 uncultured Pirellulales bacterium | reverse complement strand
CTGACTGCTGAGAAGAAACATCCTATAGCGAGAAAACCTCCCGCCATTAACACACAGCCTATGTAGCCCGTAATGATTAAACCAATGTCAGGCTCTCCGAGGTAACTAACCGTGATTGCCATCGGGAAAGTCAGCGCTAATGCAATCGCAAGGAAAAGCCACGCTGCGAAGAACTTTCCTAAGACGGCCTGTGTTATTGTAATCGGCAAAGTAAACAACAGCTCAATGGAGCCGGACCTTCGCTCTTCTGCCCAAAGGCGCATTGTTGCCGAGGGCACCATAAAAATAAATAGTAACGGCATATTCATAAAAAACACACGCATATCCGCCTGCCGCATCTCAAAAAAGCCCTGCTTGAATGTAAGGTACCCGGAGAAAAACAGAAAGATAACAAGAAAAACATAAGCAATGGGAGTCGTAAAGTAACTCTTTAGCTCTCTCTTGAACACTGCCAAAAAGCTCTGCATATCTTACTCCTGTTCGGTTGTCTTATATATTTATGTCCAAAATCGGCTATGCGACTTTGGCTTTTGTAATCTTGCGGAAGACTTCATCAAGACCGCAATTGTATTTTTCCTTAAGCTGCTGTGGTGTTGAATCAGCAAGTATCCTGCCTTTGGAAATAATTATCGTCCTCGAACAAACTGCCTCCACTTCTTCAAGGATGTGAGTCGATACTATAATACATTTGTCCTTTGACATTTTATTTATGAGCTGTCTTACCTCGTATTTTTGATTAGGGTCAAGACCATCAGTAGGTTCGTCGAGGATAAGCACCTGCGGGTCATGGATTAGCGCCTGGGCTAAGCCCACACGCCGCATATATCCCTTTGATAGCGTTTCAATTGTCTGATGGTAAACAGATTCGATAGAGCACATAGGGACAATCCGGTCAAGTACCCGCTTTCGGTCATTGCCTTTAATCTGTCTTGCGTCACAGACAAACTTCAGGAAGCTTCCTACCGTCATCTCGCTATATGCAGGTGAGTTCTCCGCCAGGTATCCGAGCGACCGCCTGGCTTCGACAGGGTTTTGCAGGATATCATGCCCGCATACCGTAGCCGTTCCACTGTCAGGGATTAGAAAGCATGCCAGCATCCTCATAGCCGTGGTTTTGCCGGCCCCGTTAGGCCCGAGAAGGCCGAGGACCTGCCCTTTTTCGACGTTGAATGATATGCCGTCAACCGCCACAATTGGCCCAAATGAGCGCCTAAGCTCTTTAACTTCTATCATATCCGTCTCCACAAAACGAATAGCTAAAAATTCTTATAATTTTTTTATATCGTAGGACAGCCACGAAAAGCTTTAATTCCGACATTCCGTGCCGTTTAGAAACAATAAGATTACTCAAAATTTCTTAGATAGTCAACCCCGTTAGAGATTATTTTTTTCTTGTCTGTCCGAATCTTGTTTTTTGCCTTTTTGTACCACTAAATATATTTTTTAGAGCATACGTTTCTAACGTGGTAAATACCTGCCACTGCAATATAGAATTTGAATGTAGCTCTGGGAACAGTAGCTCTATGGCTTTAGCCAGATTGCTCGGAAGGATTTCTTGTTTGCCTCGAGCAGAAATTTGTTCAGGCAGGTCCCATCTTTATTAAATTGCCCCTCCATACATTCGTGCGGCCCGGCTACTTTGACAGCCAAGCTGCCGTCATCGCTGAGCAGTAATAAACTTGCTGAATTCTCAAATGGGATTATTGCCTCAGGGGTGAAATTGTCTTTCTCAAACTTCAGTTGATGTACTAATACCGGCTGGGTACTTGTGTTTCCCGACCAGCGATATAGGGCAAATTTTGGTTCTTCGTCATAAGGCCCGGCGATGATAAAATATGCCTTGTGGAAAGATGAGTACTCCATACTTCTTATCCCAAGGCCTTTCAAATCCCACAATATCGGCTCGCCCAAAATCGGTTCATCTTGCTTTTCAATAACCCCGTTGGCATTTTTCAAAGGCACGACAAGTGCGTTTGGCCTGTGAGTATCACTTCCGCCTTTGCTAAAGCTTCCGTCTTCGCTTAAGCTTCGCCGGACAAGTCGGCGGACAAGATTGATGGGCAGGGGATTACGAAATCCAATGTAGAGCGTCCTGCCATCGGCTGATGCGCAAAGCGCCTCGATGTTCAGCCCTTTTTCTTTCGGAGCCAGCTTTTTACGTTCTTTTTTTGTAAGGATTTTGTTGAATCGAGTTGCTTTATCTAATTCAAGATGGCGTAGAGTCTCGGTCTTGAGCATCTTGTGCACGAGGGTTTTGCAGGGTTTGCCAACAGGGGCGATAGTAACTTTTCCATTTTGGACTTTAACCGTGGTTGCGAAGAAACGATAACGGTTTGGCCTGAGCTGTCCATCTTTATTTCTGCCGTGCGAAGTAATCCAGTAGATGCGGT
>CAZZHL010000342.1:0-2390 GCA_964653945.1 uncultured Pirellulales bacterium | reverse complement strand
TTGTCGTCGGTAACCACGAATTACTGGT
Organism: uncultured Pirellulales bacterium; assembly: GCA_964653945.1. Taxonomy (GTDB): domain Bacteria; phylum Planctomycetota; class Phycisphaerae; order Sedimentisphaerales; family Anaerobacaceae; genus CAZBWE01. The sequence continues at coordinate 2,362 of CAZZHL010000342.1, read as the reverse complement.
TAATTCCATACAAAAGTACTCCAGCGTTGTAATCCAGAAATCTATCAGGGAAGGTTTCTGCTTATCGGTTACCGAGGCACTATGGAAGCGCACGCCGGTTGTGGCCTCTAACGTGGGTGGCCTTCCTATTCAAATAGAAGATGGGGAAAATGGATTTTTACTCGAACCCGATGATACGGATGGTTTCGCAGACCGCATTATCTACGTTCTTAAACATCCGAAAGAGGCCAAACAAATTGGCGAGAAGGCCAGGGAGACGGTTCGGCGGAAATTTTTGATAACCCGCCTGCTCTCAGACTATCTGGATATGCTGAATTCCATAATGACCAAATAATGCACAATTCCGCTTTGACGAAGCCGGTAAATATCAAATCATCTAATATATCAAATAGTACAAAAGGCGTTTGAGTAAGCCAGGTGAATCATTTGTTGTTAAGCGAATCTCTGCTATGGCTTTATTGTGTCCGAGCGCTGCTTGTTAAAAGCGACGCCCACCACCTCCGCCGCGACCACCACGACCTTCAGTGCGAGGACGAGCCTCATTTACGTTTATAGCCTGTCCATTTAACTCTTTGCCGTTCAGACCATTGATAGCAGCATTGGCTTCATCCTTAGTGGGCATCTCTACGAATCCAAATCCTCTTGATTCGCCACTGAATTTGTCCTTGATAACATTGGCGGATTCAACTTGGCCAAACTCACTAAAGGCCCGAAGCAAATCCTCTTCTGTGACATCACTTGACAAATTACCTACGTAAATATTCATTTTAGTTTCCTTTTCCTGTCCTTAAATCAACCTTAAAAAACTTCCTTACTACAGCTTGACTTCCAAAGGCCAATACGTGCTCAATATATCGCAGATATTCTCACCTTGTCAAAGAATTTATTTTTCTTCTATCGCTTTGTATTATTACTCGTTAGTGTCCCCGCCATTGGAATACATCATATAGTCCGCAGTTCTGCGCCCACAGACTGTGTTAAGCTTTTTACGATATCAGCTTCGAGACTGTCGGCTGTATCATGTGTTAATGTGCCTTCTTCGTCTCTGAAACGTAATGAAATTGTTACGCTCTTTTTTCCAGTTGGAATTCCCTTGCCACGGTATATACCGATAAATTGAATGTCCTGAAGCTCAGAAGTTGCCTTTTCTTTCACAGCTTCAGCAATATCAGCCCACTTAATTTTCTCTTGAACTATGATTGAAAGGTCGCGCTCTATCGCTGGGAACCTTGGGATAGGTTTGACCTTTATCACGCCTGTATATAAAGCTAAAAGCTGTTCGAAGTCCAGCTCAGCGGCAAAAGGAGTCAGGTTTTTATAATCGAATTTTTCTTTAACCGCTGTTGAAACAATTCCTATAGTACCTATTACTTTGCTATTTACCGTAATTTGTGCGCCGGTTTGTGCCCATACCAACTCTGAAGGGGTAAAAAATATCTGGGTATCTCTATTAATATTTCTTATCAGGCCTTCAATTGCACCCCGTAAATCTCTTAAATCACTGTCACAGACCAGAGCCATTTTGGTCTTTTCAATTGGTAAAGTATCAGCTTTGTCAGTTGGTATGAAGGTGTCTGCAATCTCGAATACCCTACATGGAAGGTTCCTGGCATTGACGTTTGTTTTCAATACGCCAAGCAAGGAGCCAATTAGACTCTGTCGAAGCAAATTTGCATTTTTCCTGGATTGGTCTCTTACACCAAGATTCTCTTTATGCCGTGGGTCTGTAAAAAGTTCAGCGATGGAATTATCAACAAAAGCCACCGTAATCGTCTCGTAATAGCCACAGCTATTAAGGTACGTGCCAATCGCACCAGCTAACTTCTGACGAACATCAACCGGTGCTACTTTGATACTAATTTTCTGCTCAGTCGGTATCTTATTATAATTGTGTACCCGAGCCACTTCTTCTATTAAGTCAACCTCGCGATAAATATCACTTCGCCACGAAGGCACTGTGCAAGAAACAACCTCATCTTTTCTTTGCGGCTTAAAACTTAATGCCGAGAGAATTCTCACTACCTCTTCTGCGGATATTTCGATGCCGAGGAGTTTGTTCAAACGTGAAAGCCGTAATGTCACATTTTTTTGCACCGGCTTTTTGGGATAAATATCGACCACACCCCTGGCTACTTTACCACCTGCTACCTGTGTTATCAGTTGTGCAGTGCGCTTAGAGGCCCAGTCAATCATTTCGATATCCACTGTTCGTTCAAATCGAAAAGCTGCTTCTGACGGTAGTGCCAGTCTGCGAGACGTTGTACGGACGCTGACCGGGTCGAAGTAGGCATCTTCCAGAAGGATTGCAGTGGTGGTATCGCTCACTTCTGTATCCAGACCACCCATAACGCCGGCTATAGCC
>CAZZHL010000341.1:0-2395 GCA_964653945.1 uncultured Pirellulales bacterium | reverse complement strand
AGCCGAACGACCCATATCTAATCGCCACAGTGGAGGATATGAACGCAATCGGCGCTGAACCTAACGACTGGGATGCACATTTCCTGTTGGTCGCAGATATAAATCTCGCTGACTACACCGGCACGCAGTTCAACATCATCGGAAACTACATTGATGATTATAATGAAACCCCATTCATCGGCGTATTCGACGGAAACGGCCATACGATTTCTAACTTCACTTACGAATGTAATGGCACCAACTTTATTGGGCTTTTTGGTTTTATTAATGACTCGAGCGCAACCGTTAAAGACCTAACTTTAATCGACCCCAATGTTAATGCAAAAGGTGATTCGGATTTCGTTGGTTCTCTTGCTGGCTGGTTAGGTAATGGGACTATGAGCGGCTGCGGCGTCGAGGGTGGCAGTGTTTCGGGAGATGGAAGGGTCGGCGGACTGATAGGTCAGAATTGTGGCACGATTTTTGATTGCTATGCAATATGCAATCTTATAGGAAATAACTCTACAGGCGGGCTGGTAGGACTTAATTTTTCCAACACGATTTTTGATTGCTATGCAATATGCAACGTTTCGGGAAGAGGGTGCACAGGTGGGCTGGCGGGGCAGAATTATGCCACGATTTCAAATTGCTATGCAATGGGAAATGTCTCAGGAGAAGTAGATATCACCGGTGGGCTCGTGGGATACAATAATTATGCCACGATTTCGAATTGCTATGCAACAGGGAACGTTGATGGGAATGAAGACACTGGTGGCTTGGTAGGACGGAATTTTCATGCCACGATTTCAAATTGCTATTCCACAGGCAGCATTTCGGGAGATACAGATGTCGGCGGGCTGGTGGGATATAATTACAACGGTACGGTTTCTGCTTCTTTCTGGGATATTGAGACCAGCGGCCAATCAAGTAGTGACGGCGGGACAGGCCTGCCAACCGAACAGATGCAAACCGAGAGTATCTTTACCGATGCCAGCTGGGATTTTATAGAAATCTGGAATATCGGCGAGAATCAAACGTATCCATTTTTGCGGGTCTATCCTGCAGGCGATATAAATCACGATGATATTGTAAACTTCTACGACCTTGCAATATTGGCCGGACGATGGCTTGAAGGGAATTAGTTGATTACTGAATTGAGAGAGCCTCTGCTTGCTCCCTCGCTGAAGCTACCTGTGGCTTAGGGACATGCTTCGGAGGACGTGTCGCTCAGAAAGACAAAAATTATTGTTTCTCTTTGGCTCTGAAACATATAAATGAAATGAGGATTAGAGCTGCACCGGCAAAAAACAGCATTATCCGCCAAGGTGAACCGCTGCAGCGGATAAGCCATCGGGGCACTGCCGGCTCAACTAATATTTGGTTCGATTCCTCCGCCAAGACCTTCCTGGCAGCATCCTGCAGCTCATCTGATGCTTTGGGGTAAATAACGTTTGCATCGTCAGGTTTGGTTCCGAGCGTAGCAGGGGCAATACGCCTGACAAAATTCGGGTCATTTTCAAGCTCCGTTAGAAGTGCATTATAGTCGGCTATTAAGGATTTCAGGCGACTGGTTCGCAACTGCTGCTCCTGCAATAGCTGCTTATTCTGATAAAACGTAAGCAAAACATTGCAGAGAACAGAGCCGCTCAACACAGCTGCACCGATAGCAAAAAAGACACAAAAGAAAAACGCTCGAATGATATTTTGGCTTTTCATATCCCATATTAAAAAAATTTCGGCAGGCGCAATTATCTTCACTCCATCGAAGACGTCGCGCCTGCCGATTAAAACCCGAGTTTTTATCCTTACTTAAACATAAAACCGGCGTACCGAGCGGCTGGGCCAAGGTCTTCGTTTATTCTAAGCAGTTGATTATATTTGCAGATTCTATCCGTCCTGCAAAGCGAACCGGTCTTTATCTGGCCGACACCCGTGGCAACAGCCAGGTCGGCGATGGTTGTATCTTCAGTTTCACCGCTCCTGTGGCTTATGACCGATGTCCAGCCGGCCCTTTTGGCCATATTAATCGCTTCAACTGTTTCTGTCAGCGTGCCTATCTGATTGAGCTTAATCAATATCGAATTGGCACAGTCGAGTTTTATTCCTTTGGCAAGGCGCTGGGTATTGGTTACAAACAAATCATCACCAACTAACTGGATTTTGCTGCCGAGCTTTTTATTTAATTTTGTCCAGCCGGCCCAATCATCCTCGGCCAATCCATCCTCGATAGAAATAATAGGATATTTATCAACCCATTTGGACCAGTGCTTAATCATATCATCATTGGATACTTTTTTCTTCGGGGCCGATTTGAAAAAGCTGTACTTTTTTGTTTTTGGGTCAAACATCTCATTTGCGGCGGGGTCTAAAGCGATTGCTATGTCTTTGCCGGGTTTGTAACCGGCCTTTTTGATGG
>CAZZHL010000340.1:0-2402 GCA_964653945.1 uncultured Pirellulales bacterium | reverse complement strand
GACGCATATTTCCAGAAGGTCAAACACCACAGTGGAACTCATCCACAAACCCCGACCAGCACGGTGATGGGCTGGCCATCAGCTTCGAGAACATCGACATCTCCGACAGTATAAATCTCCTGCGAGAAGGGGACAACATCCTGGCCATACACGGCATGAACTATTCAACAACAAGCTCGGACTTTCTCATCTCGGCAGAGTTAGTCGCCACTGAAATGGGCTATGGTGGCATTTCACCCAGTGCGATTCAGTATTCCGGAGGTTTCAATCTGGATAAGAGCACCCACCTTAAGTCACGGGTATATAAAAGCAGCACCGAGGAATGGAGTCCTCTTAATGAAGCCGTCTTTGCTCTGCCAGAAGTAGCAGATAACGTGCGTATTACAGAGATTATGTACCATCCGCAGGACACAAACGACCCGAACGACCCCAACGAAGAATACATTGAGCTAAAGAATATCAGTGCCTCAGCAATCAATCTGAACCTCGTCAGCTTCACCGAAGGAATCCATTTCACATTCCCGATTTTGGAGCTTGCGGCAGGCGGGCACATCCTTGTTGTCAAAAACCTGGACGCCCTCGAGGCCGAATACGGCACAGGAAAACCGATAGCAGGTGTGTACACCGGCTCGCTGGCCAACGACGGTGAAAGAATAAGACTCGAAGATGCTCTCGGCACAACTATCCTGGACTTCAGCTACGGTGACGGCTGGCGGTCTATTACCGATGGTGCCGGTTACTCATTGACGATAATCGACCCGAATAATCCAGACCCGAACAGCTGGGACGAGAAAGATTCCTGGCGTGCAAGCGCATATATAAACGGTTCGCCCGGAGCAGATGACAGTGGTATTATTCCGAATCCGGGCGATATTGTGATTAATGAAGTGATGGCGCATTCGCACGCTGAAGCACCAGACTGGATTGAATTATACAACAATAGCGCCGGTTCGATTAACATAGGCGGCTGGTACCTCAGCGACAACGACAGCAACCTGATGAAATACAGGATTGCCAACGGCACAACTATTAACTCAAGCGGCTATTTGGTCTTCTATGAAGATGTTAACTTCGGTGAAGCAAGCAGCGACCCCGGCCGGCTTATACCTTTTGCTCTAAGTGAAAATGGAGAGATGGTCTGTCTGACCTCGGCTCTGGATACCAACGGCATATTGACCGGCTACCGCCAGAAGGAGGATTTCGAGGCATCCGAAACGGGTGTATCTTTCGGGCGATACTACAAAGCAAGTACCAACAATTTCAACTTTGTTTCGATGGACTACAATACACCGGGGTCGGCCAATGCCTATCCGAAGGTCGGGCCAATCGTGATAAGTGAGATTATGTATCATCCCGACTGGCCTGCGGGTGGTGAACATACCAACGATGAATACGAATATATTGAGCTGCACAATATCAGCTCAACAAGTGTAACTTTATACGATTATGGCGAAAGTGAGCCGTGGAAGTTCACCGATGGTATTGACTACACATTCCCGGACAGCCCGAACGAAGTTAGCATACCTGCAGGCGGCCGTATAGTAGTAGTGAAGGATATTGACGCATTTACCTGGCGCTATCCGAGTGTACCAACGAATATAATTTATGGTCCTTATAGTGGCTGGCTTTCTAATGGTGGTGAAAAGGTAGAGATAAGCAAGCCAGGTGATGAGGATGCTGGCGTTCGTTACTATATCCGTGTTGACCGGGTCAGCTATAGTGACGGCTCACATCCACAGGATTGTCCGGGCGATGTGGACATCTGGCCGATTGAAGCCGATGGCGGCGGTGATTCCCTTACCAGCATAGACCCTAACCTTTACGGCAATGACCCTAACAACTGGACTGTGGGGACACCTTCACCTGGTAACCCGTAAGTTCATAAAGGAAAAGTCAGCCAAATGTTTGATGCATCAGATTTTATCAGACCATTATTATCAGACGTTCTGGGCATGCGTGGCATCCGGATGTCTTCAGGTTCAACCAGAAAGATGTTGACTTAACCACCTAAAATATGTTAAAATAGGCAATGTAAAGATGTTTTTTAAGGGCAAAAAGCCAAATTAAAAAACAAAAATTAGCGTTTGCGCATCTCACAAACAAGTGGGTGGCCAATAACAAAAATCAGAATGCGCAACTTTCAATAATTAACAGGATTTACATTTTGTTTTCCTTTAATACTGAGGGGGCTTAAAACGCAAGGTTACTATGTCTGAAAGTAAATCATCGCAGCAGGTATTTAAGCAAAGAGCCGACTTACACAAAAAGACGCCCGCCACGGCGGGCAAGCCCGACCCGGCTTCGCCCGGCTTCGCCGAGGCGAGTAAGCTAATCGACCGTACTCTTAGTTGCCGACATGAGATTAAATATCTCATCAACGAGTCAAAGGCCCATGCAATTGC
>CAZZHL010000339.1:1231-2403 GCA_964653945.1 uncultured Pirellulales bacterium | reverse complement strand
GATAATCAAAAATAAAGCAGCTCAATCCCAAATTATAAAAGATATTTATACTGTCTAAGCGATGCATCATATTGCCGCCGTTGCCATGGCAAAACAGAACCGTAAACTTTGACTTTTCAACAGGCCCCGTTAGAAGCGAACCACTCCCCACGTCTGCTTGTGCAGACAAGCGTGGGGGGACTGACCCCGTTAGAGACTTTTCCCTTTGGGTTTCTAACGGGGCGGGGATATACCAGCCGCTTAATCTTAAGCCATCGCTACTCTCGAAAACCACATTTTCGAAATCCAGGTCCAATTCGCCCGGCGTATAAGTAACTTCTCGCACAGGGCTGTACAAGAACTTCGGCTGCATAATGTAAAGTATCACCCCCAGACCCCAATAGGCGATAAATAATACTATTCCAATATATATCAACATTGAAGCCATAATGTTAATGGCTGTGCCATGGCCAAGCCAATGACACAAGAGCTAATAATCATTCCTATGAATGGGCGGTATTTTAATTTGCCCGGAAGGATAAAACAAGCTACAATTTTGATATGGTCAAAAGAAGAAAGACGAAAATGGTTAAGGTTGGTCAGATTATAATCGGTTCGTCTGGCCCCATTGTCATCCAATCAATGACCAAAGTACCAACTGTTGATGTTGACCGTTGTGTAAAGCAGATAAACCGGCTCGTTCAGGCCGGTTGCCGGCTGGTAAGAATCGCCGTTCCCAGACGAGTTGATACCTGTGCTTTTGCAAAAATCGTTCAAAGGGTAAATGTCCCGTTAATCGCTGACATTCACTTCAGCCCAAACCGGGCCATTGAAGCGATAGAAGCCGGTGCTGCTAAAATACGGCTCAACCCAGGCAACATAAAAAATCGAGAAGATATCCATCGAATAATAGATGCAGCCAAATTGAACAAGGTAGCCATTCGCATCGGCGTCAACGAAGCCAGCATCAGAGACCTTAAAAAGCAGGATGTGCCGCCACAAAAACGCACTGCTTTGATGTTAAGGGAAATGAAGAAATATATACGCCTTTTTGAAAATCGCAACTTCGACCAATTAGTTCTCAGCGCAAAAAGCCGCGATTCTCTACGAACCATCGAAATCAACCGCAGCATCTCTGAGGTCTTCAATTATCCTATCCACATTGGCCTGACCCACGCAGGTCTGCCCGAAGA
>CAZZHL010000339.1:0-1131 GCA_964653945.1 uncultured Pirellulales bacterium | reverse complement strand
AAGACAATGCTCAAACGATTTTGCATCGTTGTCGTCTTCGGCATTGCCTTTGCGTACATTGAAGCCGCCGTTGTTATTTATCTGCGAACAATATTCCATCCGGATGGCTTTACGTTCCCACTGACTAATTTTGGCATCAATCCGCTCTGGAAACCGCTGTTAATAACTGAAATTGGCAGAGAAGCCGCTACTTTGGTTTTACTTTTCACAGGCGCTTGGCTATTTGGCAAAAACCGTCATCAGAGGTTTGCTTATTTCGCGACCATATTTGCCATCTGGGACATCTTCTATTACATCTGGCTTAAGGTTCTCATCGACTGGCCTGGCTCAATTATGGATTGGGACATTTTATTCCTGATACCAGTGCCTTGGGCTGGTCCTGTGTTGGCTCCGGTGCTTATCTCATTCACATTGCTTTTATTTGCTGCGATAATATTCTACGAAGACTCCTGTGCCGAAGCCCTTAAAGTAACGCTATTTGAGTGGCTCAGCTTCGTATTTGCTGGCCTTATTGTAGTTGTATCTTTTTGCATTGCCGGGCGGCACATGACTAAAAACAACTTTCAATTATATTTTTACTGGTGGTTGTTTGCTGCTGGTAACGTTCTTGCTATCGCTGTATTTATAAAATGCCTACTAAGGTCTAAATAGTACGCATAACCACATAATCAAAAAAGCCCAAGACTTAAACTTTAAGTCTTGGGCCTTCTGTCCCTGATTTCTGACTTCTAACCTATATCTTGAATCTTATCTCTTTAAGTTTTATCGCTATGCGATGTGTTTATTCCAGCTCGCCTTCTATCTGGTGCCTGGCGACCGACTCTGTTCCTGTCTTGCAGAAATCCCTCGAACTTGCCAAATATCATTTTGCCAGCCGATGTCTGAAGCGAGCTGGTAACGCTGATGACCACTTCCTGGTTAATCTTCTTGCGGGCACCTTCAACAACAACCATTGTCCCGTCGTCCAGATAACCTATACCCTGCTCTGCTTCTTCGCCTGGCTTTATGATTTTAACCTCCATAGTCTCACCTGGCAGAGCAGCTACCTTCAGTGCGTTTGCCAGGTCGTTTATATTCACTACATCAACTTCGCGAACTTGCGCAACCTTGCTTAGGTTATAGTCCGTTGTT
>CAZZHL010000338.1:0-2422 GCA_964653945.1 uncultured Pirellulales bacterium | reverse complement strand
TTGTTGTAAAAGAAAACTGCGATTACCCGAGCAACTGGCGAAATAGCAAATCACTGAGCGATTATCTGAAAGCCAATAACGTTGTCGGCCTGGAGGGTATCGACACCAGGGCCCTTGTAAGGCACATCCGAACCGAAGGGGCAATGAGGGGCATAATATCTTCGGAGCAGTTCAGCGTCTCCGAACTTAAGAAAAAGCTAAGCCAATACCCCGGCCTTGTAGATAGAGACATAGTAAAAGACGTAACGTCGAAAAAACCTTATCAATGGGATGAAGCGGTAGTAGATGTATTGACGGCTAATACGTACCACGGCCATCCTGGCCGTGGTATCACGGGCTGGAAGCCCGTGATACTTTCGCCCGTAAAATACAAGGTCGTGGCCTTTGATTACGGTATCAAACAGAATATTCTGCGATTGCTTCGCTCACACGGCTGTGATGTTTGGGTTGTGCCGGCAAAGACATCAGCTAAAGAGGTGCTGTCACGAAAGCCCGATGGCGTATTTTTAAGCAATGGCCCGGGCGACCCCGGCCCTATAGATTATGCGATAAATGAAATCAGGAAATTGCTTGGCAAGGTGCCTGTTTTCGGTATCTGTCTCGGCCATCAGCTTCTCGGCCTGGCTTTGGGCGGAAAAAGTTACAAGCTTAAATTCGGCCATCACGGCGCAAATCATCCTGTTATGAATCTCCAGACCGGCGAGATTGAAATAACCAGCCAGAACCACGGCTTTTGCATAGATGTTGACTCACTTAAAGATAAAGATGTGGAGCTGACGCATATTAATCTCAATGACCAAACCCTCGAAGGATTTCGCTGCAAAAACATTCCTGCTTTCTGCGTTCAATATCATCCCGAGGCCTCACCCGGCCCTCACGACTCGAATTATCTGTTTGAGAATTTTGTAGCATTGATGAGTGCTTCTTAAAGCAGTTCTGTGTTATCCTTGAATAAAAGGTCTCCAAACAGATTGTAAGTATAACAGTTGTTCACATCACCATTAGTATCAATTATCTGTCTTACGCTGCCTAATCTATCGTACATTTTTTACTTTTCAAAGAGCATTAATACTTTTTATCTTTTGTTATCCAGATTTATTCCGAGCATTCACGGTTTCCACCGAAGAGGTTTCTCCATAAATGATAAGTCCTTCTTTAATATAACTACAGCTTTTTTATCAAACCAATAATTCTGAACAGTTTGATTGGTGAACAACACCTCAATATATCCATGTTCTGTGCGCCGCGTAGCTAATAATTCTGGTCCACCGTTCAGGTTCCAATTCCCGTCAGCCTCAAAAAGGAGTACGGTATCATCGGGAATACCATCCAAACGCAGACCGTCAAGATTCTTATTGAATGCAAAGTTGCAGTCCCAATCTTCTCTAAGAGGATGCTTGAAATTCCTTTTCGAAAGATTTGGATCATATTCCAATAATAAATCGCACCATTTATTAGCGGTAGGCAGATGACCACTATGGTCTTCTGCATATTGACTAATCACCTTACCAAGCTGTCGTAGGTTATAAGCGGGCCTGATAACTTTCTCCCGCCTTGTACGATACTGGGCATGCACAAGCATAAGACCCGCTGACAAAATAAAGAGACTGCCCAAACAGATGGGGGTGATTGTATATCCATAACCTTTCATATTTTTATTCATTGCAATTACAATACATGCTATAATACCCAGCACAAAAGATACAAACAAAAAACCAATCGCAAGCACAGAAAAAACACCAAGATTAAAATCTGGACGAAACTCAAATAAAAACGCAGCAGCGAAACCCATCTCGATAATAAAACATACAAATGCAAAACCAAGAAAAACAATTGAAGCTATAGCTAAGCGACTCGTTTTCTTTGCTTGTTTGTCTTTGTCGACAAGATCAGAACAGCTTCCGGTATTCGATGGCTTGGTTAAATTCCCATAATTACCATTTGAACAATGCATAGTAAAACTCCTCAAACTACAAAGTATTTCTTAATCTTGCTCAATACTCGTCCCATCCTATTGCATCATTTAAATTTGAAACTACCACATCTCAAGCTGACCCGACCATCCCAGAAAGGATCATCATTCTTAATAATGTCCGCCTGCTTTAATTGCGAGCGCATATCATAATCGAAATCGGAGCTATAGTCAATAGTTCCGCCGCTTGGTGTGGAGAATGGCAGAAAAATCTTACCTACACTCAAAGCTTCAATCTGTTCCGATTCTATTGATGGGAGATGCTGTAAAGCTTGCCCGCCTGTGGCGGGAGTGCAAAGAATCTGTTATAATCAGCAGAATTGCTGACAGTGAGGCAGAAAATGAAAGTTCAGTGCGGCTTATGTCCGAAGAAATGCCTGATTGAGGCCGGCCAGAGCGGCGAGTGCCGGGTGAGAATCAACATCGACGGTACCCTGCGAACCGTAGTAT
>CAZZHL010000337.1:0-2432 GCA_964653945.1 uncultured Pirellulales bacterium | reverse complement strand
CAAAGAAATTTTTCAACAAGCACTTCCGGAGGAAAAAAATATTGTAAACCCGCTTGCCCAGTTAGAGCAGAAATTGCAATTTTTGCAAAAAGATTATATGCTGTTCGGCCCTGTCTCTGGAGCTGCCATTGGGCCGGCTGAAATCCTGTATGCGATTACCAAAAACCTTCCTTCAGGAGTAAATATCAGCATTGAGAGCATGCTGATAACTACTGAATCTGTTCGATTGGCGGGGACTTCTCAGTCGTTTGAATCTATATATAGCTGGCAACGGCTATTGCAGAATGCACCGCAGTTTTCAGCTGCTGATGTCCAGGATATACAAAGGGAGCCTAACAGCAAGCTGATTCGTTTTTCTATTTTATTATCATTAGAGACGATGGAGTGAAAATGATGCGGCTGACACACAGAGAACGTTGGTTAACTATTGGCCTGCTGGTCTTAGCAGCAGTCTGGGCATTGTTTGCACTCAGCGTCAGGCCTGCTATCGGGCGTATAGAGACGCTCAATCGAGTAATCCCGGAAAAGCAAAGAGAGCTTGATGAGCTTCGGGCAAGCAGCGCTCAGTATCTTGCCTTGCGAGCTAAATTGGATGATATAAAAAGAAAAGCTACTTCGGAAGAGGGAGGATTTGAACTGCTTACTTCTTTGGAGTCAATGACTACCGAGTTTGGGCTGGTAGGAAAAGTTGCAACGATGAAGCAAGAGGTATTGCAACTGGATTCAAACTATTACGAGGTTACTGTTGAAACCAGATTGGAAAATCTGACACTTAAGCAGCTTATTGAGTTTCTTCTTAAAATCAAATCTTCAAATCATCTTTTGTGGATAAAAAGTTTGTACACTAAAAAGAACGCAACTAATCCGAACCTGCTTGATACGGTGATACAAATATCAACTCTTAAACCAGGTAAGACAATGTGACCTTCAAACATAGACAGTAATTACGTTTTTGTATTGATGTAACGTCCTTTCCCGTAACAACTTATGGAATCCCGTACTCGAATTGCAAGTTTGCAGGTCGCTGTATTTTAAGTTGGGCAGGAAACAACCATAAGCCAATCCCACCTAACGGCAAATAAGATTTTTTGTCTCATTTGTGGTTTGTCTTGAAACAGCATATATGTTAAATTGTGTGTTTTAGTTTCAGGGAGTTTAAGAATTGGGACAAACACTTATTTACAAGATACTTGCTAAACATCTGGTCGATGGCAAGCTCGTTGCCAGCCAACCCATCGGTATTCGGATTGACCAGACACTTACACAGGATGCTACCGGTACGACGGCGTTTTTACTGTTCGAATCGATGGGTGTGGCCAAAGTTAAAACCGACCTGTCGGTCAGCTACGTTGACCATAACATAGCTGGTTTTGGGCCGGAGAACCACAACGACCATTTATACCTGCAGACGACAGCTGCGAAATATGGGGCTTATCATTCGCGCCCGGGTAACGGTATCTGTCATCAGGTCCATCTGGAGCGCTTCGGCAAGCCCGGTACAACGTTACTGGGCAGCGATTCACATACCCCTACTGCAGGCGGAATCGGTATGCTGGCTATCGGGGCCGGCGGACTGGATGTAGCAGTAGCTATGGCAGGCGGACCATTCTATCTTACCTGTCCGAAAGTCCTCGGCGTAAAACTTACAGGCAAACTCAATGACTGGGTGTCCGCCAAGGACGTAATTATAAAACTGCTGAGCATTCTTACCACCAAAGGCAATGTCAGCTGGGCGGTCGAGTATTTCGGCGAAGGTGCTTCGCAGCTAACAGTGCCGCAGCGGGCCACGATAACCAATATGGGGGCGGAGCTGGGCGTAACAACAAGTATCTTCGCCAGTGACGAGCAAACAAAAAGATTTCTCACTGCCCAGAAGCGAGAAAAAGACTATCAGCCGTTGGCAGCCGATGCAGATGCCAAATATGACCGGAACATCGAGCTCAACCTTTCAGAGCTTGAGCCGATGGCTGCTTGTCCATCTTCGCCGGATAACGTCAAAACCGTCAGGGAAATTGCTGGCATCCAGACAGGACAGGTCATCATAGGCAGCTGCACAAACTCCAGCTTCGCAGATTTGATGATGGTGGCGAAGGTATTAAAGGGCAAACGAATAAACAATATGGTCGAGTTTGCAATCGCCCCGGGTAGCAGGGAAGTTTTAAATATGCTCGCAGAAAATGGAACTCTGGCGGATGTAATTTCAGCCGGTGCTCGCATTCTCGAATCCGCTTGTGGTCCTTGTATTGGTCAGGGCCTTTCGCCGGCTGAGGAGGTAGTGAGCCTGCGTACATTTAACAGGAATTTTGCCGGACGAACCGGAACAGCAGGCGACAAGGTCTATCTGGTCGGTCCCGAGACAGCCGTCGCTTCAGCGCTGACCGGCTGCATTACCGACCCGCGTGATTTGCCGGAATTATTCGGAATTGAATACC
>CAZZHL010000336.1:0-2480 GCA_964653945.1 uncultured Pirellulales bacterium | reverse complement strand
ATCAGGTTTGGAGACAGAAAAATGAAACCTCTGTCGCTTAGATGCAAAATGTTGTAAATCGGGGGGCTAAGTATAATATTGACACAAAAAAACTTGAAAAATACGCAATTTACACGTTGTGCAAACCGTCTTTAAGTTGTTAAGATGCCAAGGCGGTATGGAACTAAAGTTACCAAGTAAGGAAAAAGAGTCATGAAGCGAGAATTACCATTCAGCAGGTATTTCCTACTACTGTTATTTATTTTCGCCGGCTGTAATGCACCCAAAGACCAACTGATGGCCTTCAACGAACATTTTAGAAATTGTAATTATCAACAATCGTTAGAGTACGCTCAATCAAAAATAAGCAAAGGCAAGAGGCCGGCAAGAGAGGATTTGTTGTGGGCGTTACAAGCCGGCTCCGTTGAGAGAATAATGCACAACTATCCTGAAAGCACAGGATATTTTGATAAATCAGAAGAGTTTCTAAACTACTACGACTTCCAAAATGAAACGGCTGGGGCTGTCGCCGCTACAATTGTTAATGAGAATGTCAACCCCTACGCAGGAGAAGAATATGACGGCATAATGGTCAATACTTACAAGGCCTTAAACTTCATGGCACAGCATAATGATGAGCTTGCCAGAGTGGAATTTAACAGGGCGCTCGACAGACAAAGACGAGCAAAGGAAAAATACACCAAAGAAATAACCAAAATCAAAGATGAAATAGCAAAGCAGGAGCAACAAAGCCGGGCACCCGTCAGGCAAAACGTCGAGAACCCCCAGGTACAATCCATCATATCCCAACAATATCCCTCTTTACACAACTTCAGGGCGTATCCTGACTTTGTTAATCCTTTTACAACCTACATGGCCGGGATCTATTTTAACCTTGTCGGCGACCATACCAAGGCGATTGATTTGCTAAAAGAATCCTATGGTATGGTGCCGGGGAATGATTATATAGCTGAGGATTTTGCCGTTACCGAAAAAATCCTGGACGGACAGGAGCAGCTAAATAATACCGTATGGGTAATATTTGAAAATGGGCTGGGACCGGTCAAAGAAGAATTCAGGGTAGATTTGCCCCTGTTTGTTGCGACCAGCGCAGTTAAGTATGCAGGGATAGCACTACCGAAATTAGTTTTTCGAGAACAAGCATATCCATATCTGTCAATTAAAACTGCCAACAACACCTACCCAACACAACAGATTGCAGATATGGACAGGGTCATCCAAACAGAATTCAAGAAGGATTTTCAGGCAACTTTGATAAGGGCCATAATATCAGCAACAGCAAAAGCGGTAGCTCAGTATGCACTGGACCAACAGGGTAGCTCCGAAGCGTCAATAGCATCCATTTTTGTAGCGGCGTATTCTTTAGCCACAACTGCGGCAGACGTCCGAATCTGGACGACGCTGCCAAAGGATTTTCAAGTGGTCAGGCTCAGCATCCCGGACGACAGGATGATAACTATAGCTCCGCCGGGCGGGACGCCGATTACGGTTCAAATTCCACCTTGTAAAAATGCTATGGTCTATGTTAAAATACCATTTAAAGAAGCAACGACAATTTACGATGTTATAACATATTGAAAAATAAAAACAGGTGATTAACGGAGAAAACTTATGAAAAAGTTAATATTATTTTATGTTTCTGCCGTGTTTTTGGCTATCGGCTGTGGAGAGGAGCGCGGCGACTCCAGAATCAAGGTAAGGGAAGGAGTTGGAAGCGACAACATCGTCAGCAATGTCGTTACCCGCCCAGTCGCCAAGGCGTTCAGCGCCCTGATAGGAGAAGGTATCGAAATAGATGAAGCTATCCTGAGAAGAAATAATGCAGGCTTCTTAGAGCTGCACGTCAACGGACACAACAAGTCGTATAGTACCAAGAAGTTCAGGTACAGGGTCGAGTGGCTCGACAGTGACGGGCTGGTGGTTGAAACAAAAACGAGTGTGTGGTTGCGGACATCCGCAATGGGAAAATCGCCTTTTAGTTTCAAGGTCGTTGCGCCAAGAACAGAGGCGGTAGATTTCAGAATGGATACGAGAAAGTGGGAGTAAACTATGAAAGCAAAAACGATACAAATCATTACCTTAGTTAGTTTATTTAGTGTTTTGTTTATCGGCTGTGGGGAAGAAACAACAAATATCGACGTTGTACACGATGAGGGTAAGCCCGTTATGGCCCTTGATTACAGGGACTTCGACCAGGCGGCAAGCTCATTAGTCCAGTCCATGCTCGGCTCAGGAGCCCTTAAAAAGGAGGACGGAAGCAGATATGTTGTGGCCACCGGCAGGGTCGTCAATGACACTATGCAGAGAATCGACACCGACCAGCTAATGGCAAAGATTGAAGAGGAAATATTGAACAGCGGGCAGGCAGTTATGACGTCGGCTGTCGGCAGCGGCACCGATAAACTTATTCACGAGACGAGGGAACTAAGAGATTCCGAAGAGTTCGACCAAAGCTCAATAGCTGCAAGAGGAACTCTTCT
>CAZZHL010000335.1:0-2498 GCA_964653945.1 uncultured Pirellulales bacterium | reverse complement strand
AAAGTGTCTGATTATCCCAACCAAACAGCTAATGAACTGATAATTGAATTAAGAGAATTTAGGTTGAACCAAATATTGACAATCCAAAGCTCTCCTGAACTGCTCATGAGATGGCTCTATGAAAATCAAGGAACGCGGCGTTTTGACGCAGCCAACAGATTCTTTCTCGTGTTGGTAGATAAGGATAATTTTTTTGACTCTTGGAAGCTTAAACGCGCCAAACCTCTTTTAGCAGATAAGATTAACGCTCATCTTGACCAACTGCCAGAAAATCCGGGGATAGGGTTATCATTTGCGTGGGATGGTGACGAATACAACGTAACATCAGACCTCATTCTAATAACCCATGAAAGACATTAGCCGGGTAGGGTATGTAACTTGCTTGCACGTACTGAAAATCTGACTTCTATTTCCCCTGCCCTGTCTAAAAAACTGCGTTAATCAACAAAATCTATGTCTAAATCTTTCTATGAACTATGAACTACAAACAATGAACAAACCTACTCATCAACTATTTCGATCGTTTCCGGATGCAATTGTTTCAGTGCCGGCAGTTGATTTCTGCCTAATTTTGCGTCAATCAGAACAGAGCTATCTAAGTATTGCTCATTTATAACCCTGCCGTGCGCGCGCAGGTAGCTTTGCACCTTGCCGTTCGATTGGCTGCTCATAACTCGCAGCAGAATTTCGCCGCCTTTATATTTTGCAGTTACCGCTTCGCATAATTCATCCAGGCCGAAGCCGGTTTTAGCTGATATACTGACCGCATCGGGATATAGCGTTTGCAGCGTCTCAAGGTCGATTATACTTCTGACAACATCGACCTTATTAAGGACCTCTAATATTGGCATATCGCCACAGCCGATTTCCGCAAGGACATTGTTAACAGACTCAAGCTGGTTTAGTGCATCGTGATTTGCAACATCAATTATATGCAGGAGCAAATCGGCATTGATGGCCTCTTCGAGCGTCGCCTTGAATGAAGCGACCAATTGATGAGGCAGATTTTTCACAAAGCCGACCGTGTCGCTGATAAGAACTTCAACGCCTCTGGCCGGCGACCATTTTCTTGTTCGCGTATCGAGCGTTGCGAAGAGCCGGTCTTCGACAAGGACGTCGGCATTGGTAAGGGCATTTATGAGAGTGCTTTTGCCGGCATTGGTATAGCCGACGATGCAGATTTTAAATAGCCCCTCGCGCGCCCTGATTTCACGGACTCTTCGCTCGTCGATATCTGCAAGCTCGCGTTTCAGGCCGGTGATTCGCTTGCTGACCAATCGTCGGTCGATTTCCAATTGCTGCTCACCCGGCCCTCTTGTGCCTATACCTCCGACAGCGCCCGCTGCCGTTGCTCCGCCTGCTCCTGCTAAAGCATCGAGGTGTTTCCACATTCTCGTAAGCCGCGGATATGTATATTCAAGCTGGGCCAATTCCACCTGCAATTTGGCCTGCTTTGTTTTTGCCCGCGTGGCGAATATATCCAGAATCAGCTCGCTGCGGTCGAGGACCTTGGCCTTGATAATTTCTTCGAGCTCTCGAATCTGTGCCGGTGAAAGGTCGTTATCGAATATCACGACATCCGCTTTGAAGCGTTTGACTCTTTCGGCAAGCTGTTCTACCTTACCTTTGCCTATATATGTGCCGGGTTTTATTTTGCGGATTTTCTGCTGAAATTTATCTACGACGACCGCTCCTGCACTTTCAGCCAAGGCGGTAAGCTCAGCCAAATCGTCTCCGCCACCGGCGGAAGGCATGATTGCTGCCACCAAAATTGCCCGCTCTTTTCTGACTCTGAGCGTTTGACGCACTTTCTCCAACTAAAATATACCTCCCAAAATTGCTTATCTATTTTAACATATTCACCCACATTATTCAATAAAACTCGAATATTCGGCAAATTTTGCAGGTTTTTTAAGCCAACCGTAGCGTTTTTTCAGCCCAAAACGCCCCTTTAGGTACTAAAAAACCAACTCTTGAATTTTTAGTCTTGAAAAAATATAAACTTTCTATTAGAGTAATCCGAATATTGAATTTTGACGAACTAAATATATTGTTTTTCTCAATGTGTTTGTAATATCAGAAAGGATAGGAAGGCTTTAGTTTTTATGCTGAAAGTTAAGTCGCGAACAGGTGAATCAGTCCAGCAAATGATTCGTAGATTCAAAAAGTTGTGTGAAAAAGAGGGGCTGGTTAGAGATATGAAGCGGATTGCCTACTACGAAAAACCCTCAGAAAAGAACCGCCGGCGTATGCGCAAGGCCCGGCGAGTAAATACATACTTTTGAAAAACTTTATAGTAAAACTCTCAATCGGAGCAATAAACCCCATTAGTCCTATGGACTCCGCCGTAAGGCATCCCTAAGCGGACTGCACAACATCCCGCCGGAAGGCGTCCCTAAGCGAACTGCACAACATCCCGCCGGAAGGCGTCCCTAAGCGAACCGCACAACATCCCGCCGGAAGGCGTCCCTAAGCGAACTGCACAACATCCCGCCGGA
>CAZZHL010000334.1:0-2511 GCA_964653945.1 uncultured Pirellulales bacterium | reverse complement strand
ATCTCATCGTGATACCATACGTCTCTGCCTTCCTTCATATCACACGGCTCATCATTGACTTTAACAACTATTACATTTTTAATCGTGGGCGTACTTGTTAATGCTTCATCGGCAATCTTTTTGAGCGGTATGTGTTTTCCTGCACGCAACGAAACATTGCTTGTAATTAGCATTTTGCAGTCAGAGTCATTAATACGGTCTCTAAGCGAATCAGCGCTAAAACCACCAAAGACAACTGAGTGGATAGCGCCGATACGCGCACAGGCGAGCATAGCTACGGGAAGTTCGATAACCATCGGCAGATAAATCGCTACCCGGTCACCTTTCTTTATGCCTTTTGATTTTAAGACATTGGCAAATTTACATACCTCTCTGTGCAGCTCTTCATAAGTCAATTTTCTTACGGCATTTTCCTCATCGCCCTGCCAAATCAAAGCCGTTTTCTTTGCGATTGGTGTTCCAAGATGGCGGTCGAGGCAGTTGTATGCGACATTCAACTGACCATCTTCAAAGCAGGTGTGCTCAATTTTGCGATTTTTCGTATCCCATGTGTACCTAAGACTTTTTGTCGGTTCTTTGAACCAAGTCAAGCTCTTTGCCTGTTCGAGCCAGAAACCATCCGGGTCGTTAATCGACCTTTCCCACATTTGTTGATACTGCTGCATGCCAGATATATGGGCATTAGACTGGATTTCAGGCGGAGGAGGAAACGTACGTTTTTCAGTCATAAGAGAGTCAATAGCTTTCTGCTTTTCTGCCATAAGTCTTTCCTTTAAGTGCAGTTAGGTTTTGTTTAAGTCAATACGATTTCTTTAAATTAGGAAAAAACAATAGACTATCATTTTCCCCCCCGCAAGTCAATTAAGAATACAACTTTTTCCTTAGAATTTATATTTCATACTCAAGGCACAATATGTTATATCCTTGCGCCTGCAGACGGAATCATCCATACTAATCTGCTGGTAGAGTGCCGGTACAAAAGTGAGGTTTTCGCAGATTTTCAGCTTTGTTGAAATACCAAAATTGGCATACGACCAATCGTGTGCTGCACCGCCTAAGCCGTCTGTATAGGCGATTTCTGAGGAAAGTTTTAGAGGCATGGGCAATTGCGGCATATCCAGGTCATAGCCCAGCTGGAAACGATGAACCCAGCCGGTAATGCCACTATGACGATAATTGCGGCCTGCCGGATATTCGTAATGAGCAATATAGCCGGGTACAAAACCTTTCGGCAAAATATTTGGCCAGGAAAATGCAAATATCCACTCCCATGTAGTGTTAGCTACATTTGGGGCGAGGCCCGGGTAGTGCTCATAACCGGCACTAATATTAAAATTTGTGGTGTAAGATTTATTTTCAAAAAGCCGGCTTTTATAATATGGCCTGTAATCAAATCTCTGCTTGTCAACGTAGCCACTTGATGTAGCGTTGCGGTGGGTAACCTTGACACCGAATCCTGTACCATAGAAGTCAATGTCGATAGTCTTAAATAAAGCCCCCTGCTGCCCATAGGCCTCAGCTCCTTTGCTGAGCCATTTGCTCAGATAGGTTATATCAAAAGTAAGCCCCAGCTTATCTTCTCTCGTCACGGCGGAGCGTGCCGTAGCCGGGTTGGCTTGAACTACATTTTCTGCTGATAACAATGGTTCAACATTGCTCACCATCAATATTAAAGCAACCAATGCTACTCTGCCCCCGCCATTTTGCTTCGCAAAAGCGAAGCTGCGGGGGCTACGAAGCACGAGTAAAAGTCTCTCTTTCATAACTTTTCCCCTTTAAAAATTCGCTACTTTACTTATTATAGTTCCAGCTCGCCGCGATGTGTCGCAGCGGACAGAAGAAAAAAAAACACTATATATAAATATCAGAGAACGTCAAGTAAAAATAAAAGAAAAACGCTCATCTCTGCGAAACGCTTCGCCGAAGCAGGAAAGGAGTATTAACCGTCGTTATCAAAATTAAACTAAAATCCAATACGTTTTTGCTTAACATAGCTCAAGCTTATGTCGATTCATCCTTCGTAGTGCTACGAAAAATGAAAGGGTATTTAGAATGGGCATTCAACCGTGGTCCGAGAATATCATTCTTGTGGATTTATCCAAAGAGCCGGAAATGAGCGATGAGCTCGACGCTGTCATCGATATCGTGTGCGATAAAGAAAACTATGACGTTGTAATTGATTTTTCAGGCGTGGATATTGTAACTTCTTCGAATCTCTCAAAATTACTAAATATACACAAGCCTTTAGCCGATTGCAGGCGTCGGCTTATTCTTTGCGGGATTGATACTACAATTAAAGGAGTTTTCGCGGTAACCGGCCTTGACAGGATTTTTGAAATCGTTGATGATAAGTTTATTGCTTTAGCAACCCTTGAGATGATAGGGTAATAGGTTCGACAAGGACATTCGGCTAAGCTCAGTCGAAGCCCTCACCATAAATTGGTATTTCATTCTCCTTCTCCTTCTCCTTCTGGTAATTCGCTCAGGGTCCAATACATAGCAAGTGTCCTG
>CAZZHL010000333.1:0-2536 GCA_964653945.1 uncultured Pirellulales bacterium | reverse complement strand
ATTTTCGTGGACTGGTATAAAGCTGCCCAGCCATACCTGCAGCATCCAGCGGGTCAAGTTGTATCGCTACAAGTAGCAGTCGAAATAATAACCATGTAGGTCTAAAAAAATCTGAAAGGTGGATATTTCGCCAAAATTAAGTAACTGTCAGTTTGAGGTGTAAAAAATAAGTTAAATCTTGACTCTTCAACGCATTACGGTAAAATTAGAGCCAGATGGAGAAACCGGCCGAAACAGACGGATGCATAGTGAATTGGTCTTAAAAAACCAATGTTATGAAGTTAGTAACGAGAAAATAAGATATGCAAATAGATACTCGCACAATTAAGACGAAAGAGGCAGTTGAGGTTTACATCACGGCGCTGGCAACCCCGAATAAACCGGCAAAACTACAGGCAGAGGAACTTTTTTCAGGTATCAGAGAAGTTTTGGACTCGAACAACGTGCGAGTATTTCAGGAGCGAGTGTTTGGTACCCCGAACGCTTTGGACACTGCCCGTTCGATAAAAACCCATGTATATGGCCCGTTTGATGATGGTGTTGAGCCAGCCTGGCTGGCTGTTCCGGAAGGAATAAACGGGCAACTCGCCGGTGCGCAGGTACATGCTGTCGGCGGCTGTGGAAGACCGGAGATTCTGCGTTTGGAAGGTCAGCCCTGCGGACGAATTTTACGCAACGGCCGGGGCGAGTACCTTACACTTTCAGGTATATCCTCCAGCAAAGGCGGATGTGTAACCGACCAGACATGGGAAATGTTCGAAAAAGCCGAGTTGATTTTAAAACAAGCACACACCGACATGTTTTCGGTGTCGCGCACATGGATATGGCTTGGTGACATCCTTTCATGGTATGACGATTTTAACAGCGTGAGAAATAAGTTTTTCGTTGAGCGCGGCCTTATCGGAAAAGGCGATGTCAATAAACTGCCTGCCAGCACAGGGATAGGCGTTGCACCTAACTATGGTGGGATTCCTGCGATGGACCTTATCGCCGTGGTTAAGCCCGAGAATTCGCTGGACTATCTTGAAGCAGGCGGAAATCAGGATTCAGCTCTAAAATACGGCTCAGCATTTTCACGTGCTTCAAAGGCAATCAGCCAAGCAGCAAATACAGTGTATGTCTCCGGCACAGCTTCTATTGGTTCAGATGGTAAAACGAAGTATATCGGAGATGCTAAAAAACAAATCGAAGAATCAATCAGCAATGTGCGAGCGGTTCTACACGAAATGCAATGCGACGACAATGATGTCGTTCAGGCAATTGTCTATTGCAAAACTGCAGAAATCGAAAAGCTCTTTTGCCATCAATGGAGCGATTTGGCCTGGCCGACTCTAACTACTATAGCTGATGTTTGCCGTGACGACCTGCTTGTCGAAATAGAGGCAACGGCTGCAATGGAATTGGCCATGCCTGACGACATTGCCGGATAAGCAAACCGGCGAATAATTAAGGTGCACGCTTAAAATGGTTTTAACGTAAGCACCGATAACAACAATAATTACAATGTGCTCTACCGAGCAAAAAATATCCTGGCGAAACCGGAGCATACCTGTTGGCTCCGTAATTTTTTTTGTATGCTTTTATCTGTATGTCTGGTTACTTATTGAACCCCGTCTTATCTACCACGGCTTTGGAACTTTCATATCCTATCCGGCTTTTTCAGCGGACTGGGAGTTTCTTAAAAGCTCACTGAGCCATCCAGGCGGTGTGGCAGAGTATATAGGAGGATTCCTGTCACACTTGTATTACTTCTCATGGCTGGGGGCATTGATTATCACAGCAGTCGCCCTTTCTTTATATCTTGCTGGCAGGATTCTTGTCAGGTTGTCGGCAGGGGAAAGACTAAAGATTATATGCTATATACCGGTAATAATGTTACTGATAGTACATAACCGTTATGAGAGCCAATTAACTGTTTTTCTACCCTTATCAGCAGCGCTCTGGTTCTCGATTGCGTATGAAAAGTTATCTTTGCGCAGCAGTATTGCCCGTGCATCAGTATTCTTGGTTATGTTCGCCTTGCTATACTATATTGCCGGTGGAGTGAGTTTTGTCTTCGCACTTTTGGCAATGATTTATGAAATTTTTGCCGGAGGCAACTGCGCCGAAGCGGCTGTGAAGGCCGGGCGACGCAGAATCCTCAGTGTGCTATTTCTAACGATAGCAATTGGTACCTATCTTGTTCCCAGATACATTTTTGATCTACAAACTGAAACTACCAATATTCAGTCGTTATTGACTCGATTAAGTTATGACCCGTGGATTAGAAACATCGTTATTTGTATTTATTTTTTCTTTCCGCTGGTGTTATTTGTAGTGGGGTTATGGGGATGGCTATATAGAAAAAAAAACTCTGTCGGCAAGTCCGCCTTACATATGGCGGACAAGTCCAAAATGCGTGCCAAACGTAAATCCTCAGTGGCAGAGAAGCTCAGATTGCTTTTTCAAAACAACAAATTTAAATGGGCTATTGAAACGACGTTGCCGGTTATTATTCTCATCGCAAGTATTTTTGTTTCATTCGACGGTACGAAGA
>CAZZHL010000332.1:0-2550 GCA_964653945.1 uncultured Pirellulales bacterium | reverse complement strand
GTGGATAGAACGGTCTGCCGATGATTCCGATATTGAGCTCAACCTCAAGGGATTGAATTGGCAATCTGCAGGGCCAAGGACATTGATTTATAATTTAACCATTCCAATGGTCCGGAAAAATGTTGACCTGTCCCTTTTTGCTGTTGCTCCCGACGCAATTAAGATAGGAAACAATAAAGAATCCGCTCATAACAACCCGAAGAAATATCTTGCTCTGGGTGAGCTAAAAGGTGGTATAGATCCTGCGGGTGCCGACGAGCACTGGAAGACAGCGAATTCAGCACTCAAGCGTATCAGGAAAGGGTTCGCAAAACTAAATCTCAGCCCAAAAACCTTTTTTGTTGGTGCAGCAATTGAAAAGTCAATGGCTCAAGAGATATATCGGCAGCTTCAGGAAGGCATCCTCTCAAACGCTGCGAATCTTACAAACGAAAGTCAGACTTTTTCCATATGTAAATGGCTGATTAATTTTTGACCACTGCCATCCCTATTCCAACCCGCCATCGATATATTTAGCGACTTTTTCCACCGAACCAACTATAAATCCTTACAAACCAACCGTCAATTCCCCAAAGTGCCAATCCGTCAAAACAAAAATCCTCCACGTCGCCACTGTTGCTGCCTGCGGCTTGCCGAATGCCTTCACGAGCATCCTGAGCCCATTTGGCTGCGCTCATAGTAAACTTTACCGAAGGCCCCATCCCTATGTAGCTTTAGCGAAGCAAAGCCATTTGTCTGGGATCTTTTTTCAACCCCAAAAATGGTAGTCAAAATATGCTCAAAACCCGCCAATTTTTGTTCAAAACACGTGTATTTTTATCGATTTCTATTTGGCATACCGGCTTTTTTATCTTAAATATTAAGTAGATGAAATCAAAAGGCCGTATTGGGGGGGAGGGCCGATAAACACGCCAATGGCGGATAAATTCGCCTATGGCGAATAAAACTTTTCCTTCATTGGAGGGGCTTTTAATGAGGGGATGGAGAATCAAATTCATATTTTTGCTGATGGTCTATTTCGCCGGCTTTGCAACTGCAATCTATTGCATTGCGCCGGTTCCTGAAAACCAAAGCTCTAAATCCTGCGAAAAAAGCTTTGCATTTTCGGCATTAAAATCTGACGAATTTGCCAAATCCTTTAATTCGGGGATGCACAAGTGCATAGCTTTTAGTAAGGAAGCCGCCTTGCGCGCCGTCAAAATTCTCAAACAAAAACTCGATGAGAGACAGCAACAAAGTGACGGCTAAGCAGCGACCCGGCCTTTTTGCCAAACTTGTAGTGAGCTTGCCAGCACTGAGCGCAGTCGAAGGGTCGAACCTATTGTTTTTAATTGCTGACATACACATATTCAATATTCAATTGGGGGGGTGTATATGTAGCAACTGTTGGCCGTGGGTTGTCCCCGCTGTTTCGCTTCTCACAATCAAAGTGGCGGGGCCCCACGGCTCTTTTTATGATGATTTCAGAATAAATCCGCCTCAGGCGGATAAATCCGGCTCAGGCAGATAAATCTATCACTCTGGCGGAGGGCAGCTTCTGCTTTATTATCTCTGTTGCGAGATTAACCCATTTTTTGCAGCCATCAAGTACCACACTGTCACTGCTGGCGATAATCTCTTCTGTTCTCACCAGTTCGTAATCCGGGCTTAGCAGAAGCTCGATTTCCCAATTCCAATTATTTTTCTCAGCCAGCTCACCAATCAAAGTTTTTAATCGCCCACTATTGGAGACAGGGCTATCCAAAAGCCATTGAGCTTTAGCTATACCGATTTCTTTTAGAAAACTACCTATTAATTCCACAGCCGGTATTGTTTCGGTAACTTTGCGATAAGTCCCGTGTATGCTTGCCAGGTCTCTAAAACAGCCGTCGCGTCCCTTAAATATAACACCGCTACTCATTGCTGCCTCGATGGTTATTAAAATATTATAGCCGTCGATTACAATTGGCCTTTCGACCATGCTCAAGGCAGGCTGACCTTTAACACCGGTGATTTTTACTTCGCGCTGCTTTCGGGAGGATAAATGCTGGTCGGAGCAGGCACTTCGCATAACAGCCATACGCTGTCTTTCCGTAAGAGAGAATTTGTCCCCAACCAATTTCAGGGCACTTTTATCAGCATAGCCCTTTGTCAATAGAAGCGAAAAGTCCGCAAGGGCCGAACGCAAATCAGCGATTTTGTCCTCGGCAAATAACTTTGCATCGTCCGGATGTGGTCCTCTATGCGTTCGCTTATCTGGCATTGGAATAATTACCCTTAATTAGTATTCTGCTGGTTTTTGGGTGCAGAAGGACTGCCGAGTCTTTTGCCCATCTCCTGTGTAATCTGTCCACCACTATTTATTACATCCTGAAGGAAACCAACCGTAGCATCCTTGATGTCTTTTATCGGCTCTTTTTTTATGAGTTTACTCGGCGGGTCGGACCAGTCTCCTCGAATGTTCAGCCGAGTGAGTTTGTCTTTTATGTTGTCGATAATATTGATAATCGGAACGCGCTTGATGATGGCATCAACTTGTTTTAGCAGTATAGCTTTGACATATACGTTTAT
>CAZZHL010000331.1:0-2552 GCA_964653945.1 uncultured Pirellulales bacterium | reverse complement strand
CAGTGATGGATTACTGGATGTGTGCATCTACAAATGTGCGTCTCATTTGCACCTTCTAAAGCATTCGGTTATGACGGTTTTGAAACAGCATGCTTACAGTAGCGATGTTATCTATCGCCAGTGCAAAGAAATTACGGTTAGTTCTGAGACTGCCGGTATTAAGACTGAAATTGACGGTGACCCCGGGCCGGATTTGCCGGTGCAAATAAAGGTGATATCGCAGGCGGTAAATTGCATAGTGCCGGAAGGTGCCAGACCGGCAGGTATAAGAACAAGAATTATCAGAGCAATAGGATGAATTCGAATATATGAAGAATAAAAAATTCAAAATTGGTAATGTAGAAATTGGTTTGGATGTGCCCTTATTCGTTATGGCGGGGCCTTGCGTTATTGAAAGTAAATCATCTTGTCTGGACATCGCTAATAGACTTGTCGAGATTAGTCAAAAGGCCGGTGTCGGAGTGATTTTCAAGGCAAGTTTCGATAAGGCCAATCGTTCCAGCTTGCATAGCTTCCGTGGTCCTGGCTTGGAGAAGGGGCTTGATATTCTTGCAGCCGTTCGGCAGGAGACTAACCTGCCTGTTATGACCGATGTCCACGAACCGGCTCAGGCCTCAATAGCCGGAAAAGTTGTTGATTGCCTTCAGGTCCCTGCTTTTCTATGCAGGCAGACG
The DNA here is from genome assembly GCA_964653945.1 of uncultured Pirellulales bacterium. Classification (GTDB taxonomy): domain Bacteria; phylum Planctomycetota; class Phycisphaerae; order Sedimentisphaerales; family Anaerobacaceae; genus CAZBWE01. Next base: position 1,878 of record CAZZHL010000331.1, on the reverse strand, counting down.
GATTTACTTTGTGCCTGTGGACGAACTGGTAAACCCGTAAATATAAAGAAGGGGCAATTCATTTCGCCAGATGAGATGAGAAATGCTGTCGAAAAGGTCCGTGCCTGCGAAAACAGCAAAATTATTCTTACCGAACGTGGTACGTTTTTTGGCTACAATCGGCTGGTCAATGATATGACAGCTATCGAAACTATGAAAAAGCTCAGGGTTCCAGTCGTTTTTGATGCGACTCATAGTACCCAATTGCCTGGGGGACTTGGTAATGCAAGCTCAGGCCGCCGGGAAATGGCTCCCATACTGGCTAAAGCAGCAATAGCAGCCGGAGCAAACGGTCTTTTTATTGAAGTCCATACAAATCCTGAAAAAGCAAAATCAGATGCTGCCAGCATTATGCCTATTGAATTGCTCGAAAACCTACTAAAAGTATGCAAAGAAATATTCGAGGTCATACGTGGATAAAGTGCCAGAGAAGAAGAAATATTTATACGGGCCGGTGCCTTCGCGGAGATTAGGACGAAGTCTTGGTATTGATATCGTGCCATTTAAGCTCTGTTCGCTGGATTGTATCTATTGCCAGCTTGGCAGAACCACGGAAAAGACAATTAAACGCAGCGACTTTGTACCTGTTGAGGCGGTTTTGTCTGAGCTAAGAGACAAGCTGGCAGGGGGGGTAGAAGCTGATTTTATTACTATTAGCGGCTCTGGTGAGCCGACGCTGAACTCACGGCTCGGTGAGTTTATAGAAGGCATCAAGAAAATTACCAATATCCCTGTAGCTATACTAACCAACAGCACGCTGCTATACAGAGAGGATGTGCGGGCGGACTGCGCAAGAGCTGACGTGGTACTGCCATCTTTAGATGCAGCTGATGAGCAAATTTACCAAAAAATAAACCGTCCACACAAAAATATTAGTATTGAAAAGCTAATCGAGGGCCTGTGTGCATTCAGAAATGAATTTGTCGGACAGATATGGCTTGAGGTGTTCTTAGTCGATGGTTTGAATACTGATATCGTGCAAATCGCCAAAATCAAGGAGGCTATAGAGCGCATTCGTCCTGACAAGGTCCAGCTTAATACGGCTGTACGACCAACAGCCGAGACCGGTATCAAGAGATTGGATGCAAAAAGACTTCAGGCAATAGCCGCACAAATAGGACCGAATTGTGAGGTTGTGGCTGATTTCTCGCCATACCAATACGATAAATGCACTGAAAACAAGGCCGAAGACGTATTATCAATGCTGAAACGCAGGCCTTGCACACTAAATGATATATGCTCAAGCCTTGGTATCAGCCATAATGAGGCCTTGAAATTTATCAGCTACTTTCAGCAGAAGGGTCTAATTACCTTAGAGCAAAAAGAAGGTGCTACCTTCTTCAAAGCCAATTAGAAGTAAAACCTACTGCCACCAGGGGGATAATAATTTATTAAGAATATTCCAACATTTTTACGCCCAAATTGTCAAGACAAAGACCTTATTGGCCGATAAAAGTTCTGTAAAGTTTTCTATATCAGTGATTTTATTGCGTTTGCCTATATAAGAAAAAATGAAAAGAATAAAGCAGCAACTGGTCTTAAATAAGGGAACAGAGAAGTTTATTTTTCGCTACGAGATCGGGCAGGAAGATAAACTTCTGGATGCTTTGATTGAGCAGGCTAAAGATAATCGAACGAGTTTTGATTGGTTTGACGCTGCGGTGTTGAGTTTCAAACTCACTCAATCGCTTATTGGCCAGGCAAACGAACTATTACATGAAAATGTAGATACGCAAATACCTATGAATTAGTAAACGCGTATAAATATACTTGTGGTTTTAACCAAATAGATTTAGGTAGATAAATTATGGAAGATAGCACAATTGTTGAAGATTTCTT
>CAZZHL010000330.1:0-2567 GCA_964653945.1 uncultured Pirellulales bacterium | reverse complement strand
CTCAATCAGTAACCTTATAGATTGAGTCACCCTTTCTTACCCGCTCGCTGACCTTTACTCCGATGGAGTCTCCCGCTTTGGCCTCGTTAACGGCTGCATTCTCAATCTGCATTGAGCTAACAACCACTTCAAGGTCGGTGGTATGACCCTTAATGTGGATTTTATCCCCCACATTTAAGGGCCCTGTTAGCTCGATAGCCGCTACTACAGGCCGGGCAAAGAAATCCGATACCGTTCCAATCATTTCCTCAGGCATTTGTACACCTCCTTGTTTTCATTACATGCCTTCAAATATAATTCCGCACCGTATTGTAACCAAACGCCTTTCAAGTGCAAGCAAGGAAAATATATTTAGCCCCCCAATTTATTGGGGGTTATTGTATGGGTTCCACCCTTCAAATTTAGCCCCAATTAAGCTACTAAATAAATTATCGCCTTATAAGCCGAGATATAGTAAAATCCGATTAGATGCCAACAGGGAAATTTCCGCGAGATAACGAAGGATGAGCAAAGGAGATAACAAGTGACTGAGATTAAAAGAGCAATCGTAAAAAAGCTTATTACGATAAGTAAGAATGTGATTAAGGATAGTTCATTAGAAAACGGAGCAATCATTGCCGCCGATTCTGATAAATCAATATACCCATCTACTATTCAGGACTATAGATATGTTTGGGTTCGAGACGCAGCATTTACGTGTATGGCTGCAGATGTGCTTGGGCTAAAGAATATCCCGGAAAAATTTTTTGATTGGTGTCTTAATAGTGCTGAGAGTTTCAAAAACAAAGGTTTCTTTTATAATGCATACCACGTAAACGGTACCATCGCCGGCATATTAATACCTCCTGCTGACCTGAAACTTCATCGAAAGGCCAGAGACAGGTATATACATATCACGCATTACGGAACGCAATTTCAGCCGGACCAAAACGGCTCTTTGTTAATCGCAATAGGTCATCATATAAAACACTTCGGCATTGATGACCTGTCACGGTTCAAAACGCTGATAGAGAAAACCGCTTCAGGTATCACAAATTCATGGCAGGACAAAAGATTCATTTTGCCTTGTTTTGACCTATGGGAGGAAAGGTGTATTCCCCCGAAACAAAAAAGGTATCATACGTACTCTCTCGCTATGTGTATAGCTGGACTTCGAGTCGCAATCGAGCTATTGGGGAAAAAGAAAAAATGGCTCCAAACAGAAAGCCAAATGTCAGGTGTTTTTTCTGATATTTATTCATGCTCTGCAAATACAATTCCAAGGACACTCAGCAAAGGCACACCGGCAAAACAAAGAAAGACTATAAAAGAGGATTTCTTGCCGGATGCTTCACTATTAGGATTAGCATATCCTTCCGGAATATTAGGCGCTCTCGATAAGAAAATGAAAAGAACTGTTGACAGGATAATTGAAAAAAACTCGATTGATAATGGAGGCCTAATGAGATATCCCGGCGATAGATACTGTGGCAGAGTACAAAAAGGGTGGGTAACCTTAACAGGAGCGGGCGCATGGCCTCTTCTTAATTTTTGGATGTCTATTTATTTTTGCCTTTGTAATGACAGGAAAAATGCAATGAAGTACTTTAGCTGGCCTCTTGAAAGGACAACTGATTACATCCCTGAGCAAATATTCAAAAACAAGAAGAAACCGTCCGTATCCCCGCTCGTATGGTCACATTCTATGTTTATTATAGCAGCTAAGTTTTTAGGATACGTATAACTTGCCCTGGGCCGGCCACAACAAATTTCATCATCTACATCATCTTGCTGCACAAGAACTTGCGAAAAGTAACCAGAAAATAAATATTTTTCGGAACAAAGCTTGACTTCTTCAATCAAACATGGTAGGAAGATATGTTTCAATTAAAAGGATTTAAGGGTTGATAAAAAGCAGGAGGCAAAATGTTTGGACGTAGTAAAAAGAAAAGGAATCTGAAATCTAAGTCGGCACTATGCAATAGAATTGATTGCCATAGATGGGAAAGCAAGATGGAAGTAATACGGCTTATTTCAGGCAAGCCAGAGCTAAAACTTAAAACATTTCCCGAGTAAGCTTCTTAGTCTTCACGCAAAAAATAATACTCAGTCGGCTCACCTTTTCCTTCCCAACATCAACGCACCAAAGCCCCCGTTAGAAGTTTGCATAGGTTCTTGCGTTTTACTTCTAATGGCCAAGGCCGAGCAGGAAGAACTTGAATTCGATAGCGGGCAGAAAAAAACTTGCAAAAATTAACAAAGATTTTTAGAATTCTTTAGCTGACTTCTTCGATACAGCTTCTGAGATAATGAAAGGGAAGGTTAAATAAAGAAGCAGAAACATATTTTTCTATAGAATAATTGTTATAAATGTGTTAGAATATAGGATTGTATGGTAAAGGATAGCATAGACATCCAGCCTCCCTTTGCAAAAAAGAAAAGGGAATTTGTTTCTCAAAATGAGAGTATTTATACTCAGAAAAAAGAATTTAACAGAAAAGGACTCTTAGAAAAAGAAATTTGGAAGTTAGACAATGGGACAGTAGTTATTGATTTAGATGATGCCGCATACATTTCCAAACGAAAGG
>CAZZHL010000329.1:0-2573 GCA_964653945.1 uncultured Pirellulales bacterium | reverse complement strand
ACCGACAACCCCTGGTTTACAAAACCAGAGCTCTACCGTTGAGCTACGTTGGCACGATGGCTCTTTGTAAACTTTACACAAAATCAGTCGATATTGCAAGGGAATTAAAGGGTACTGCAGGCGAGTTAGCCCCGTTAGAAATAACCATAAACCACGTTGGATTTACGGCCTCTGTGAACTATGACTCCGTTAAAGTGATTTTTCTCCGTAAGGAGTCCCTAGGACTAACGGGGTCAAAGCTTCTCATTGAGCTTAATCATATTTTTAGCCATCTCAACGACTCTTGTGCGAAGGGCTTTCGGTGCGAGCACTTGTACCTGGTCACCATAGCCAAGTATCCACCAGCCTATTTCACCCAGACCGTCAACGCGAAACTCCATCGTGGCTGAGCCATCGTTATGGAGGGTAGCTTTTTGTGTGTTGTGCCATTGTACCTCCATGACGTTGTTAGCTACCTTGGGCAGGAACCGCAGCTTGATATTGTAGATTCGCCCTTCTGGTATCATCGACCAGGCCCTGCCGATGTATTCGTCCAAATTGAAATCTTCTCCACCCAGAAAGCATTTATCTGTGATTTTTAATTCTTTGATGCGGTTAAGCTTAAAGGCGCGGATGCTTTTGTGCATGCTGGAGTGGCCCAGCACGTACCACGCCCGGCTGTTGTAGAACAGGTGATAGGGACATAGTTCAATGTCAATGATTTTGCTTTCTAACAATGAATGATAACGGATGTTTATTTTGCGTTTATTTACGATAGCTCTTTGAAGTTGTGAGAATGTTTTATCGAGTCCGCCTGCCTGTTGGATTAGGGCCTGGGCGTTAGCTTTGGCAGTGACACTTTGCAGCGCTATATTACAGGATTGCCTGACTTTGGCAGGCAGATTGTTTTCGATTTTCAGAGCTGCCAAAAGTGCCGATTTCTTAAACGGCAGTTGTATTTGGTTAGGTGCTTTGTGAACCAGCAGAAGCAGGCTCAGCGCTTCTTGCAGATTCAAATCTATAGGTGGCAGGAAAAAATCCGGCCCAATGGTATAGCCGCCGTTCTTGGTATCATAGTGATATGGCACTCCAATTGCCTGCAGCTCTTTCATGTCCCGGAATATCGTCCGCCGGCTTGTTCCAAACATTTTTGACAAATCACCAACGGCGTAGCTTCTGCCCGATTGTAATGTTGTCAATATTTGTATAACCCTGTTAATTCTGTTGGATTTCATAATTTGGCCCCCATAAATTAGTTCTTTTTATTTCGCAAATTCAATAACCAATGAATTATATAGCGACATCCGTAAGTGACTACGATATCTATATTTTACACTAACACTTTACGTCACGCCACGAAAAAAATCAGAATTTTACTCGATACCATAGGCACTGCCCGGACAAATTTTTTGCGTTGACCCCGTTGGAAGTTTTAGCGCAAGGTGGTAATATAACACAAATCCCGTGGCATACGAGGAACCCTTGGCAGTGTTACAAGGCAAAAAGGGAAATTTCCGTAATTTCCAAAAAGATTGACTGTAAGACGGGCGGCAGATACAATTGAATAGGCCCGCTCTGTGGCGGGCTGGCTTGTTGTCCAGTGCCGGTAGTGTTTTGTGTATGAGCATGGCATCTTATCGCGTTAGTTTTTACGCAACGCACGGCGCGCGACCAGAACACTCGTCTCTGCGTAGTGCTACGCCGAAGCGGGAAAGAGAATTGAACCGTGCAAACATTAATTGATTATTTTAATCGGGTGGGGGGATACAGCTGGTGGATAGTTGTAATTGAGTTATTTCTTATCGGCCTGGTAGTCTATTGGGTTGTGGATTTCCTCGAAGGTACTCGCGGCGAAAGGTTATTCCGGGGTGTTATTTTCATTCTTGTTGCCGGAGTCCTTATCTTAAATTTGGTTGTTGAGCGGCTGGAGTTTCTTCGGCTTCAGTATTTATATAAGGGTTTTTTGATTGCGATTTTGATTATTGCTGTTGCAGCTTTCCAGCCGGAGATTCGAAGAGTGCTTATGCGGATAGGCCAGCCTCGTTTCTGGGTGGGCTCATCTCATCAACTGTCAAGAACTGTAGAAGAGATAATTACTGCTGTAACCGGACTTTCAACTGCCCGAATTGGAGCCATTATTGTTATTGAAAGGCGGGTAGCATTAGGTGAATTTATAGAAACCGGTATTCGAATTGATGCCAAGGTTACAGCAGAGCTGCTCAGGACTATTTTCCATCCCGGCACTGCCCTTCACGATATGGCCGTTATATTACGAGGTGATAGGGTAGTTGCCGCCAGCGTGCAGTTGCCTCTGGCTGAGGCCGGAAGCGTTGACGGCACTGAGCTGGGTTCTCGCCATCGTGCCGCTATAGGTATAACCTTCGGCTCAGACGCCACTTGTTTAGTAGTTAGTGAGCAGACCGGTGTCATTTCTGTGGCTAAAAATGGGAGGCTTTTCAGGGGTATAGACGAATCCAGATTAAGAAAATATCTTGCAAGTGCGTTCTTATAAATGGATAGAGAAGGGCATAATGCCTCAGAAGACGTTTAAAAATATCAAATATGGCAAAGTAGCAATTGTGAGTTTCATTACT
>CAZZHL010000328.1:0-2582 GCA_964653945.1 uncultured Pirellulales bacterium | reverse complement strand
AATCCCACAGACAAAAACCTTCGTGGTGCTTTGACGTGATGACGATATACTTCATCCCCGCGTTCTTGGCCATTTGTACCCATTCGTCGGCATTGAACTTGACGGGATTAAATTTTCCGGCGAGCTTTTCGTAATCCTCGACGGGGACAGGAGCCTGCTCCATAATCCACTCGCCGGTGCCCGAAATTTTCTCTTCGTTCCACCGACCAGCAGGTACAGCATAAAGACCCCAGTGAATGAACATCCCAAATCTCGCCTCACGCCACCACTTCATCCGTTTGTCCTTACAGAGCTCCTGCTTTGTCTGCTCCGAATCCAGATCGCAAGACTTGGTAGCTTGTTGTGCGCAACCAGTGAACAGCACAAAGCACATTACCACAGCTGCTATCAGCACATCTTGCCCGCACCAAAACTTATAACACTGTGCTACTTTTTTACTCATGTATTTGCTTCCTTGTCAAATTTGGGTTCCGGTTTCGAACAGATAGCGTTACATCATACCCATGCCGCCCATACCGCCGCCATAGCCGCCTCCCGGTGGCATACCGCCAGGGGGCATGTCCTCTTTTTCCTTTGGTTTTTCGGTAACAAGGCAATCTGTCGTCAGCAGTAAGCCGGCTATGCTTACCGCGTTTTGCAGAGCAATTCGTGTTACTTTAACCGGGTCAATAACGCCGGCTTCGACCAGGTCTTCGTATTTATCTGTATTGGCGTTATAGCCGAAACCGCCTTTGCCTTCCGAGACTTTATTAACTACGAGATTCGGTGTAGCTCCGGCATTAGCCGCGATATAGTAGCAGGGCATATTCAGCGCTTTGGCTAATATATCAGCACCGGTTTGCTCATCACCTTCGAGTTTCAATTTCTTAACCGCATCCAGACAACGGATTAGTGCCACGCCTCCGCCGGGAACGATACCTTCCTCAATGGCCGCTCTGGTTGCGTGCAGAGCATCTTCGATTCGAGCTTTAATTTCTTTCATTTCTGCTTCGGTTGCCGCCCCAACATTGATTTGAGCAACGCCGCCGGTCAGCTTGGCAAGCCGTTCCTGGAGTTTTTCACGGTCATAATCGCTTGTTGTAATTTCTATTTCATCCTTTATCTGTTTGATTCGGCCGTTGATGGCTTCCTGGCTGCCTGCACCTTCAATTATGATGGTATTATCATTGTCGATAGTTACCTTTTTGGCCTGACCGAGCTGCCTGATACTGATGTTTTCCATATCAATTCCGAGGTCTTTGAAAATCGGCTCTGCGCCTGTCAGGATTGCAATGTCGGCCAGCATTGCTTTTCTGCGGTCGCCATAACCGGGGGCCTTTACCGCTGCACACTGCAGAACACCTTTTAGTTTGTTAACCACAAGCGTTGCTAATACCTCGCTTTCAACATCTTCTGCAATAATTAGCAATGGCCTTTTGTTTTTTGCAGTTTTTTCGAGTATCGGCACGAGCTTGGCAACATTACTGATTTTCTCCTCGTGGACAAGAATATACGGCTTTTCCAGCTCGCAGACCATATTATCCGGGTCTGTAACAAAATGTGGCGAAAGGTAGCCGCGGTCAAACTGCATTCCCTCGACAAACTCGACTGTGGTTTTGAAACTCTTACCCTCCTCGACGGTAATAACGCCATCTTTGCCGACCTGCTGGAAGGCCTCAGCCATAGTCTTTCCTATTTCTACATCATTATTAGCTGATATCGAGGCGATATTTATTATGTCCTCGGTTTTGGTAATATCGATTGGCTTTGCCAGAGAGGCGAGCTTGTCCATAACGGCTTTGGCTGCCGTGTTCATACCGCGGGCCAGGGCCATAGCATCTGCACCTGCTGCGAGGTTTCTATACGCTTCTTTGAACAGAGCTTCTGTGAGTACGGTAGCGGTTGTTGTGCCGTCTCCGGCGATTTTAGAGGTTTTGCTTGCTGCTTCTTTTACCAGTTTGGCACCCAGATTTTCGTCTTTGTCGATAAGCTCGATTTCCTCGGCAACGGTTACGCCGTCTTTAGTTACGGTTGGTCCGCCCCAGCTTTTGTCGAGAATTGCGTTTCGGCCTCTTGGGCCAAGGGTTGGTTTAACGGCTGATGCGAGTTTTTCGACGCCAGCCAATAATTTGGCTCTGGCATCGGATTCAAATGACAATTCTTTTACTGCCATAATAGCTTACCTCCTACAAAATTTAGAAATTGCTAAGCTTTTGTTAAATAGTCACTTACAATCGTTTTACACATCCATTTTCGTTCTTTGTTTTTTATGAATTCGTAATTTATAACAGATACGCAAAGATTATGCCAGCTTTTGTACAGCAGGGGGCTATTATTGTGCAAATTATCGTAAGTGTTTTGTTCACAAGCGAATATGACGAGTAAAATTTGCATTGGTAACGTTATTTTTCGGTTGGAAAAGCCGGTAAAATACCAATTTTGGCATAAAAAAGGGGAGGTAGGACGCCAACTTGGCAGGTATGTGGTGATTACCAAAAACTATTTGAACAACGAAAAGCGTTGGTGGAAGGTTGAAAAAACTAAAAAAGCCGCCCGCTTTTATCAGCGGGCGGCTTATTTCCCTTTCTCCTATGGAGTCCTGA
>CAZZHL010000327.1:0-2596 GCA_964653945.1 uncultured Pirellulales bacterium | reverse complement strand
GTGTTCGTTGACTTCGAATATATTATCGGAATTGTTTAGAAACAACACTTTAATAAAGTATACAATATAAGCTGTAAAATCCAAATAAGAGCGGCTCAAAAAATACCAAAAGAACCCCCAATTGATAACCGGCTGAGATGCACAGTGCGCTCAAGCTATAAACTCACTCCTGCAAGCCAATAATCAGCAAGTAGAGAAAAATCCAACAAGTTCACACTGCCATCATTGTTCAGGTCAGGGTCACCGACAATCTCAGAATCCAGCCAATACTCAGTAAAAAATGACATATCATACAAATCAACATCACGGTCATCATCAAAATCACCAGGTGTTGTCTGATAGTAGCTTATCATAACGTCCTCAGCGGGCTTGTTCATTGGCGTCCAGTAAGGGTCATCTTCTCCACCACCATCAGGATGAGTCTCCCAATTCCACCAGAATACTCCCATCCACCAGCTTCGCTGTTTGCATACACTTAGAAGAGCCTCATAACAATCTACCTGCTCCTGGAAATCCAGCGGGTGAGTTGAGGGGTCCGTGTACCAGGGTGTGCGGTTGGTTCCATCGACACTTTGATAGCCGACCTCTGCAAATACTATTTTCATGCCGGGCCAATTGGAATTAAGCCAGCTCTCAATGGAATTGGCACGGTTTTGCCACGCAGATTTCAGCTCATTTAACGTAGGATTGTTCTTGCCGGTCAGTGCATAATATGCATCGATTCCTATGTAATCAAGCTCATCCCACCAGCTAACATTATTCTCGTTGCCGTGATTGGCGGCATAGGTCATAGGCCCTGTGTAATGGAGTCGTGTGTTTTGAATAACGGTCTCCCACGAAGAAGACCAGGAAACAGTATCCTTAAGTTCGCAGCCAACGCAGAATGATTCAACCTTGTTTTCTTCAGCGAGCTGGGCCCAGAAGATAATGAAATCCTGATATGAAGAAAACCAGTCAAGAGATGGATTGATATTGCCTCTCCAAACTCCATCACGACAGTCCACCATCGGCTTGAGCATTACTTTCATCCCCAGTTCATGGCAAGTGTTAATCGCATGAACCACAGACTCAGAAGTAGCTGAATGGCGTGTATAGTCAGGCTCTATAGTTGTGGAATTGACATTATCCTGAAACCACCACACGCAGATAGCAATCCAGTTGCAGCCATCAGACCTTGCCTTTGCCAGAGAGTTGTCGGAATCTTCGGATAGCATGGCATAGGGACTCCATGCAGTATAGCTAACACCTTTCATCTCAATGGCCTGGACAATGGGCACACAGACATTGGCAACGGCGAAAACCGTCAGCAAGTAGATGATTGAAAGCACTTTTATTTTCATATACCCCTCTACTCGGTGGACTGATATGAAGTTCGTACTATGAATTTATAATATGCTCAATACTCAAATAACAGTATACCAAAATGCGTTTGATTAGTCAAGAAAACCGCATGTCGCCCCACGGGCCTTGCTGTTTGTCTTGGCATAGATAGCCGTTGTAGGGGGGCTTACATGGCCTAATTGGTCTTGAACAAATCGTAAATCTTACTCTACATCCAGAGGTACTTTTAGCAGAAATGGGTTGTAAAAACGCAGGCACCTATATTGGTTAAATGGTAATGGTTCGACTTTGCTCACCATCTTGAGCTTGTCGAAAGACTGGTAAATGGTTAAATGGACTAATAACCAGTTACCAAAACAACTGTCGTCCCCGTAGCTCAATTGGACAGAGCGTTGGCCTCCGGAGCCAAGACCACACTTATAAGTGCTTGTCCCACCCTTTATTACAAGCGTTTTTTGACGTCAAAAACGAATTGTACAACGATAGACGACTTACGGACTAATGATAGTCAGGACATTGTCTGCCAAATACTGACGCCAGACTGACGCCGGAACACATCAAAGCTGCAATTAAGGCATTAGTCCAGACACATATTCAAGGAGTTCAAAAATGACCGTATCAGAAAAACAGTTAGAGGCTAATAAACAGAACGCACAAAAAGGCGGCGTAAAAACGCCAGAAGGCAAGGAGATAGTTAAATACAACGCTCTAAAGCACGGCTTACTTGCCAAAGAGGTCGTTATTGCCATAGGAGAGGGTGCAGAGAACCCAGAGGAGTTTAATGCCTTTTTAGCAGACCTGGGCACGCAATTACAGCCACAGGGAACGTTAGAAGAAATGCTGGTTGAGAAAATAGCGGTCGCCTACTGGAGACTACGTAGGGCTTATAGATACGAGGTAGGTCTTATCAGAAACGAATTGGATACCGCTACAGACGATTTCTATAGCGCAACAAACTGGAACAAGCAGAAGGAAAATAAGACAGACGAAGAGATAGAGCAGCAGATAACGCAAGAAAATGAAGGAGTCGAGTATTGGAAAAAAGACAAGAGGGACTTAACCAAGATGCACAAAAACGGCACACCGTTGGAAGAGATATACGATTGGGAAGATAACTGGGACTGGCTTTTTGACAAGTTCAGCTACCTGTTTCCATCAGACGATGACGATGAGCGAATATGGATGCCTAAAGAAATCAAAGAGCAATTAAATAATAAAGAGTGGAGCGATGAGGATATTTGGCAATCGCTAATAG
>CAZZHL010000326.1:0-2613 GCA_964653945.1 uncultured Pirellulales bacterium | reverse complement strand
AAATTAACTGCCAGCCGCAATCCTTCTCAGAATCAACCTCACACTTTCCATCCTTCGCCCCACCACAAGGCCCATTAAGCAGTCCTTTGGCACAAAAAGTAATTGGGCAGATACCTCCTGTATAGTCCAGGGCGCAGTCTCCACATGCCTGGCAACGTTCCTCGGACGGCCAAAGACCCTGCAATCCTCCCAGAGACACAGTATTTGCTGCGGGATGCACAACCTTACCCGTGGTGAGCAAAGTCGAATCACCCGCCACCTTTGAAACCGCCTGCACACCAATCCCACAGCTCAGCACCATAATCGAATCCGCCTGTTTGACCTTATCTATTTCTCTTGCAAGTCTCGTAGCCACCAGAATCTTATTGCAGACAAAATCCACCAAAGCTGTTCCCGTAACATTCTTGCCCGCTTTTTCCAGCTCAGTTTTCATTGCTGATAGCGCCTTATCTCCACCGGTTTCGCAGACTTCGGCGCAACCATTGCAAACCAGCAGGAAGATACTCTTTTCTTTGCCAAGCGATTCTAATACTTCTTCTATAGGTTTATTTTCTGTAAACAGCATCTTCTATTTCCTTTAGTACCGTATCAATAATTTCAGCCAGCTTATGTTTTAGTTTATCCGATAATTCCAAGCCCCAATCCATCGTTTCAGGTTCTACGCCAATAATTACAATTTCCTTAGGGTACCACGGCCATCTTGGCCGTGATACCACGGGCTGGAAGCCCGTGATACGCATTTCCCTGACAGCAGCTAAAGCATCAATCAAACTCATTTGATGTAAACTAATCCTTGTATTCCTACTGAAAATCTGCTCCAATTTGTCATACTCTTCGAGCTTGAGCTGTGCCTTGTAAATAGTACCTGCCTCTCTGCCGGCTCGCAACGCATCAATAACCACCAATTTCTCTACATCCTGTGCCAATAAAAGAACATCCAGACCGGCAGTGCCGCCATCAATAACATCCACATTATAAGGCAAACCAATCCGCTGCATCTTCTGGGCAACATGGACGCCTATTCCTTCATCCCTTAACAAAATATTACCAAGACCAAGAACTAAAATCTTCGATGCTTGCCCCTCGACTCCGCTCGGGGCGGTGAGCCTGTCGAACCGCTGCTCACTGCTGCAAGCTTGTTGGGTGTCGAGCATTGAGTATTGAGTATCGAGCATATTAAACAACCCTGAAAACCCCTGATTCGTTCCCCTTTGCATCGAGCAAATGTACGGAACAGGCCAGACAAGGGTCAAATGCCCGTACAATTCGTACAAGTTCGAAGGGATTATCTTTATCCTTTACCTTAGTACCTATCATCGCCTGTTCCAATGCTCCGGGCTGGTCTTTATCATCTTTTGGCGAGGCATTCCAGGCAGTAGGTGTAATTACCTGATACCGCTCAATCTTTTTATCCTTGATGGTCATCCAGTGCCCTACCGCGCCTCTGGGCGCCTCGGTTAAGCCGACACCTTCGCCCGTCTCAGGAATCTCGGCTTGAACAATCGACGGCTTATCTGGCTTTAGCTGCATTAACCATCCAACCATAGCATCAGCAACAAGCTTTGACTCTAAAGCCCTTGCTGCATGCCGACCAAGTACTGAATAAAGAACATCAACCCCGGCATCGAACTGGCTGAGCACTGAATCAACTAATTTTTTTACTTCTGCATCACCCTGTACGTAGTTATTCACCATTCGTGCCAAAGGCCCAAGCTCACAAACCTCACCTTTATATCGAGGAGACTTTAAAAATGAATAAGCTCCTTTCTTTTTAAGGTCCGGCTTTGTTTCACCCCTTGCCGGGTTTTTGCCGGATTCCGAATCCGCATACCAGGAATGCTTCAAATCCTCCGTGATATTCTCTCCGGAAAAATCTGAAACCTTCAAATCCGGTGAAACAACACCTGCTTTAAATAACCTGCCCCCGCTCTTGTCTTCGCCTGCCCCTGCGTCTCCCGACGCAAGTCGGGGCAGCGGGCCAAGAAGACGCGGGGGCAAATCAAAACCGCCGTAAGCAAGAAGTCTCTTACAGCCTTTGCCAACCTGAAAATAATCGCTGTAGGCTTTTGCTACAGCTATCACGTCCGGAATATAGTTATTGTCAACAAAGTTCCTTATTTCATTCAATCGCCAAAGAAAATTGGTTATTTTGTCTTCAGTGAGTTTCTCAGTAACTCCGCCGGGTACGATGCCGACATTATGCGGCATCTTTCCACCAAAAACCGAAAGCATCTCATGGCATTTACGCCTGATATCCAGCGCCTTGACGTAATGATTGACCAGTTCAGCATTTGCATCACCGCTCACACGATAATCACCCTCATAACGCGGCACAAAAGGTGCTAAATCACCCACAGCTCCAGCGGCATCAACGTAGTCCAACGCTGCCAGATGATAAAAATGAAGGATATGTGACTGCAGAAAGTTCGCTCCAAAAATCAGAGCACGAATAAGCTTGCCATTATCAGTTATCTTGCCTGTTAGCCCGAACGCATCATCAAGACACAAAGCCGACGCAGTCGCATGAGCGGTAGGACACACACCGCATATTCGCTGGGTCAGACGATTGGCATCGCGGGGGTCTCTTCCCTGAAGGATTATCTCAAAGCCGCG
>CAZZHL010000325.1:0-2625 GCA_964653945.1 uncultured Pirellulales bacterium | reverse complement strand
TGAGAGCGTTTGCACCGGCAGCTATCAAATCCTCGGCTGCCTTTGCTGTTGCAATATTTCCTGCAATCACATCAATATCATACTTACTTTTGATTGTCTCAAGGGTGTCGATAACATTTTGCGAATGGCCGTGGGCGGTATCGACCACGATAACATCAACCTCGGCTGCTATCAAAGCGTCAATTCGCTCATAATCCTGCACGCCCACCGCCGCCCCGGCGAGCAGCCTGCCTCGCTTGTCCCTGGCCGCTATCGGATATTGCTGAACACGGTCGATGTCCCTCATCGTAATCAAGCCCGCCAGTTCGCCTTTCGAGTTGACCAATAGCAGCTTCTCGACCTTGTGCTTTTGCAGAATCCCTTTTGCCTGCTCAAGTGTTGTATCAGCCGGGCCGGTAACCAGATTATCCTTTGTCATCACGGAGCTTATTTCGACATCGTAGTCCTTGAGGAATTTTAGGTCTCGCCGTGTCAAAATGCCGACCGGCTTCTTGCCTTTGACAATAGGGATACCCGAGACGTTCTGCTCATTCATCAAATCCCACGCCCTTTTGACGGGTTCGTCCGGCGTCAGCGTTACCGGATTGAGAATTACACCGTTCTCAGAGCGTTTGACCTTGGCGACCTCCCGCTTTTGTGCTTCAATCGACAAATTCTTGTGAATGATGCCTATGCCGCCTTCCTGTGCCAGTGCTATTGCCAGTTGCGCTTCTGTAACAGTATCCATAGCAGCGGAGACAATCGGAATATTTATCGTGATATTGTTGGTAAGTCGTGTGCTGGCCTGGGCCTGGCCAGGCACAAAATCGCTCTTGGCCGGTATAAGCAGCACATCATCGAAGGTTATACCTTCAGCGACGATTTTATTCTTGTCCATTGTTCTCTCCAAATTACGCTTGCCCGCCATTATATTAAACAAAACAGTATAATAATGCTGTAATCAGGCGTCAAACCTATTTTTCAGACCTTTGCTTATTCGATTTTTAATTAGGTAAGCTTGCGAAAAACAGTTTGACACACACCGTTTCGGTGGTTACAATCCCTCGGTTTTTTTGAACACAGCGAGATTTCTGCAAAATGGCTGGAATTGGCAGAAAGCTTATATCTGGCAAAAAGGAGTGATGTATGGAACGATTCACTAAAAATGGGAAGTTCATTATTCCACAGGTGCAGCGGAAGAAAAAAACAGACGAGAAAATGCAGAGATATGTTGTGACAAAAGCATACTGCCCCAACGGTTGTAATATTATTGACAAAGAGCACAAAATAAACGGTGTTCCCGGTCTGCGGGTCAAATTTAAGCGGCCCGGTATGGAAGGCGAACTTGTCCTTTCGGCAATTCAGAGGGACTTCGACAAGATTGTTCTCTCCGGCGAGCTTAAAGACGGAGTAAAAGATGAATTATACTGTCCGCACTGCGGTGTTATGTTCAAAAAGCTGGTCAACTGCAGCTGTCAACCCGACGCAGATATGGTCGTCATCGGATTAACACCCAAGCTCGATTTTAATAATGCAATCTCGTTCTGTAATGTGACGGGGTGCACCAACGGCACCACTATCAAGACAGGAGACGTTATCAGACATGTGCAGGTACGTGGAGAAGTATGAAAGTTGGGAGTTTAGGGAGCCGGCAGTGAAAAGCTATACGGAGAAGGAAAAATCGTGCTTTTGCTAATAAGGGAAAAGAAACTATGCAAGAAAATTACCTTAAACTTCTTAAAGAAAAAATAGACAGCAGAAATTACCAGAAGCTGATTCAAATCTCAAATCCAAAGGTTCACGAATTCGTAGCCGATGCAATCGAGCTTTGCAGCCCGGCCTCGGTCTTTGTCTGCACAGATGAGCCCGAAGATTTGGAAGACACCCGCAGGCGTGCGGTGGAAACAGGCGAAGAAAGACCCTTAAAGATGCAGGGACACACTATCCACTTTGACGGATACACCGATCAGGGGCGTGACCGCGAAGTCACAAAATATCTGGTTCCGAAGACCGAGACATTAAGCAAGTCACTTAATCAAATCGAGCGAGAGGAGGGTTTGGCTGAAATTCGCGGCCTGTTGAAGGATTCTATGAAAAATCGGACAATGGTTGTTCGCTTTATGACGCTCGGCCCTAACAACTCCCAGTTCAGTATTCCCTGTGTCGAGTGTACCGATTCCTATTACATTTCCCATAGCCTGAACCTGTTATACCGCCCAAGCTACGAGGAATTCAAACGATTAGGACCCAGGGCGCATTTTTTTGCCACGCTGCACTCCTGTGGGAAAATGGACGAGCGTATGGTGAGTGTCGAGTCCAACAAGAGGCGTATCTACATTGACTACACTACAGACATTGTTTACAGCGTCAATACACAATACGGCGGTAATACGATAGGGCTGAAGAAGCTCGCACTGCGATTGACGATACGCAAAGCCGACCGTGAGGGCTGGCTCGCTGAGCATATGTTCTTGGCAGGCGTCCACGGGCCGGGCGGACGCAAAACTTATTTTGCCGGGGCGTTTCCCAGCGGCTGCGGCAAGACCTCAACAGCAATGTTGCCCGGAGAAACTATACTCGGCGACGATATCGCCTACTTCCGCGCTGTCGATGGCCGCTGTATGGCTACCAATGCCGAAGCGGGCA
>CAZZHL010000324.1:0-2632 GCA_964653945.1 uncultured Pirellulales bacterium | reverse complement strand
TAGAGTAACATTTAAAAATCTCACCACAATAATTATATCCTGTTAGACCGCCCACGTTATCAGTTCCTGTGACATTGCTGTCTGATGAGCATATGTTAAGGGTTCCAATGTTTTTTCCCGCAATACCACCGACATCACTTGTGCCAATAACAACACCGCCTGAATGGCAATTTGTGATATTACCATAGCCATTATTGAATCCAACGAGAACTCCAGTTTCTTCTATGCCTTGTACACAAGCCGCCGAATTACTGTCCCAAATTTCGCCGGAGTTACTGCCTACTAATCCCCCTGTTCTTGATTGTCCTTGCACCAAGGATATGGATTCGCAGCCGGAGATACTGCCATTGTCAATGTTGCCTCCTACAAGCCCACCAACGTAGCTGTTGCCTACTACGTTGCAGTCTGCATAGCACTGTGAAACTTGGCCTGTATAGATACTTCCTATTAGGCCGCCCACACTGCCATCTCCGCAAACGAACCCATTAATCACATAGCAATTAGCAACCTTTCCTTCCATCAGATTACCAACGAGAGTGCCAACACGATCGCCCATAACAGTCTCTACCCTGGGATTTATCAAACCCAGGTTTTTAATTTCTGCCGTATCATTATCGTAAACACATCCGAAGATTCCAATGTATTCACCCTCATCTGTAGTGTATGTGAAATTCAGGATTCTGTGACCATTACCATCAAAGACTCCCTTGAATGCGTGAGAATGACCTATTCCTATAATGTTAAACTTTGTACCGTCATACTTAGCCACGTTAATGTCATTTACCAAAACAAAGTGCTTGTCCCAGTCATTTGGCTCTGCCCCGATAGAGTTCATTTGCTCAGGTGTGTAAATCAGATACGGGTCTTCCGCGGTGCCACTACCTCCGTTGTATTTGCCATAAGCCTGTCGGGCTGTTAAGACAAGAAATGTAAAAACTAACATTACCAGCCAGATTTTTTTATTTACTCTCCCTGTCATTTGTATAGCTTTCCTTCACCTTCTAAATTCTACATTCTTAATTTTAAATTCTTTTTCTCAATGCCAAGCTTCCAATGCCAAGCAAAAATATTGTTGCCGGCTCAGGCGCGGTGTAGCCAAAGTCAACTGTCTCAAAAGTCAAAGGGTTGATTATCTCATAAAACTGCGAACCCGGCTGACCTACGCCGAGCCAATCGAAACTAACCACAAATCCGTTGACCGTTTCACCAACGCCAATGCCGGAAGTTAAAGCCAGCGCATCATAGTATCCGTCATCTGCCAATACTGGCTCCGGCTGAATAACAAGCTCATCCCAGCCGCTTTTTGGGATTTCAACAACAAGGTTATCATATAGGCCGTAATCAAACCAGATGGTAAACTCCTCAATTGCAGGCGTCAAGCTGATATTGGTTACGTCATAACTATACTGCCATCTGCCTGCACCGAGGTCAGTTGCCTCATAACAGATTTGCGTCGATAGGGAGCCTAAAGCGGTAGCACTAAAAAGAATTGCAAAAACAAATCCCGCAAGAATTTCCTTTTTCATCACCATTTCCTGTTTTTAGACACGGATAAATCCGCCAAACAGAGCGGCGGATAAACACCGTCTGTAAAAGATATCACATTTGGGAAACATCCGTATCTCCGCACATTCAGCCTTCATGGCTTCAGGATTAGGAAATATTATACATTATAGGGCGTGATTTGTCAAGAAGGAACCGGAAATTATGTGGCTATTTTGATTTTTTCTGGTGTTTCCAGCCACGAAGACACAAAACCACAAAGAATACATAGATTCCTGCTCCTTCGGCTACACTCAGGACAGGTTTCGCAGGAATGACAAGTCAGTGTAATCTGTAAAATCTGTGGCTAAATTTTTCCGTGTTAGTCCATGAATACAAAGTCTGTGTCAGTCCTTCGACTCGCTCAGGACAAGTCAGTGTCTTTCTCATCAAGGATTTCGAGGCAGACGAATTTTTTGCCCTCGAGAAATTCAAGAGAAGCCCCCCCGCCGGTGGAAATATGGCTTATCCTGTCTTCGAGGCCGAGCTTCTCGACCGCACTTGCGCTATCGCCGCCCCCGATGACGCTGCGTGCGCCTTTGTCGGTTGCTTCGGCGACGGCCAATGCAACGGCTTTTGTCCCTTCATCGAAAGGCGGCATCTCAAAAACGCCCATCGGCCCATTCCAGACAATCGTTTTGGCATCGGCCAGTTTTTCTGCAAAGAGCTTTCTTGTATCCGGCCCAATATCCATTCCCTGCCAGTCGGCCTCAATATTGCCGCTGACGACCTTACTTTCAGCACCGGCCTTGAATTCCTTGGCCACCACTGTATCGACCGGAAGAACCATTTCACAGCCGACATCCTTGGCCCGCTCCAGCAATTCAGTGGCTTTATCGAGAAAATCATCCTCGCACAAGCTTTTGCCGACCGTCTTATTTTGGGCCTTAAAGAAGGTATAAGCCATCGCTCCGCCAATCAGCAGCCGGTCAACTTTATCCAACAGATTCTCTATCACGCGTATTTTATCGGAGACCTTGGCTCCACCTAATATAGCTACGAACGGCTTTTGTGGATTACTTACCGTATCACCGAGGAACTTTAATTCCTTTTCAATCAGAAAACCTATGACCCGTGGTTTTCCTTCCAT
>CAZZHL010000323.1:0-2649 GCA_964653945.1 uncultured Pirellulales bacterium | reverse complement strand
TGGCTATACTTATTGGTATTTTGCTCGAAGATATGGCTTTTACACGCAAAGCATACAGCCCTGATTTTGTGAAACGCACCCTTCAAAGCTATATAGTCATAATAATTGGGGGCACTATAGTCGGTCTTATTTGTGTGGCGGTGCTGGGGTCGCAGTTTTTGGCAGGCACTATAATATTTAGCATAGAAGCGATAATAATGACGCTTATTGTTTCTGTATTCTTTGCCACAGGAAAGCCCGGTGTTGCCTGTGGAATGTGTTTTGCCGGTATCGTTGGCTGGGTTATGATTTTTACCTTAACCTTTTCAGATGTTTTGGATGTTAGCCGTGAAGCACGTGATTTTGCACAGAAGACTGTGCAAATAGTACCACAATCGGACAAGCTGGTAGCTTACGAGGATATATCCACCAGGTTCGTTCAGTATTTCGGCAAAGTTGTACCAGTAATAAAAGATGTATCGACGCTCCATGAACACTATCAGCAGGGTGAATGGATTGTTGCCATCTCCGGACGTGTAAAGAAACTGGACAAGGATAATCGGTTTAGAAAGGTGTTCTACAGAGAGAGAAAGGAGGGGGTAAAAGAAGATGCCTCCGGAGCTTTGTTCCACATAACGGCACCGATAGTAAAATGCAGCGATGCCATCAATAGATAGAACAATTCCCGCCTTCGCATATTCGTGCTACGGCGGGCAAGCTACCTGGCCAAATGGTTTATAAAAGTAATCTCACCTTCGGTTAATTTCCGGTCTTCGATAATTTTTTTAATTATTTCAGCAGTGTTTTCGGCCGGGTATCCCTGACTTCTTCGCAGCCAGACAGCGACCAGCATAGCTACTCTTTCATCGTTGCGGCCGCCGTGCAGAAGGACGGGGAGATTGTCCTTATTTGTCACTATAGCGATAAAATTGTCCTGAGTTTGTTCATCCGGGAAATAGCTGTTTTTTTCGATAGGCATTTCGATATATTTGACCCCGTTGTTCCTTGTCCAGGTTATTTCTTCAGTGTGCCAGTTGTGGTCTTTGTGTTCCGAAGGCGGACGAACACTGACAATTGTTGTGATGTGATATTTGTAGAGGAGCCGTGGATAATCCATCCCTCGCGGCTGACCGCTGGTGTAAAGTACGTCCGGTTCTATAACGCGGAAATCATTAATGTGGAAATGATGGTACAGCAAATGTATGGCTGCACCAATTATCAGTAAAATAATTATAAGTTTATTTAAGGACTTCCTTTTCTTATTCATTTTCACACTCCGCCGTCAAATCCGCCTTCGCCGAGGCTACGGCGGACAAGTTGTGCTTATGATACACTTTTCGCACCGAGTATATCTTTTTGTTTGTGGACTCAAAATAAACCCTGCTTATCATCTCACCTAATAGTCCGGCGGCAACAAATATAGACCCAATCAGGAAAAGTAAAGCTGCTAAGCTCGCCAGAGGGGCGTGAGCTACCATAATAGGCACGTTATATACAAATTTGTCAAATAACATATAGCAGGCCATTAACACGGCCGCAAGAATGCAGTATAAAGCCGCTCGGCCAAAAAAGTGCAGCGGTCTTGTAATGTATCCGAGCAAAAAACTGATTGTTATTAAATCGAATACCACCCTGAAAGTTCTGGATATTCCATAATTGCTTGAGCCCTTTGGGCGGACAATATTCTTAATAGGTATCTCAATGATTTTAGCACCTCGATGAGACAGCAGGGCCGGGATGAATCTGTGCATTTCACCATACAGGTCCAGCTGTTCAATCACTTCACGTTTGTAAGCTTTGAATGTGGTGCCGAAGTCATGAATATCCACTCCACTTATTTTTGAGACAAGCCAATTAGCCGTTTTCGAGGGAATTCTTCTGGTGAGGAGATTATCCACTCTGTGTTTGCGCCATCCGCTGACAACATCGTAACCTTGCTCAATCTTTTCGAGAAAATTCGGTATGTCTTCGGGGCAATGCTGGAGGTCACCGTCCATTGAGATTATTATTCGACCTTTTGCGGTATCGAAACCGGCGGCCAAAGCAGAGGTCTGGCCGAAGTTGCGGCGAAGCTCAATAACCACCACTTTGTCGTCGTTGCGGGCGATGTCTTTTAATATCCGTAAAGTATTGTCGCTGCTGCCGTCGTCCACGAAAATCAGCTCATAACCCTGAGCGGTTTTGCTCATAGTTTTTGTCAGCCGTTCATAAAGCTCATTTGCAGAATTAGCTTCGTTGTAAAGCGGCACTACAACCGAGCAGTCAACCCCGTTAAAAGTCTCCACTAAAGACCCACCAGTCCCCCTTATCCGCGAACTTTTAACGGGGTCAACATTAGTCTGATTTTTACAGTTGTCCATAATGCACTAATTTTATTCCTGCATTTATCAAATACTGCCTGGTTTTTTCGCTGCAAAGCGTATCAAGTTCGATTTTTCGCTGCTGAACCAGCCTTGTTTTGAATTTTTCAAGACCGTCGATAAATCCAGGATGGGTCATTATCTCGGCAATCGGCGCCTTATTGTACGAGGCAGCGGCTCTGAAAAAATCTGTGTCTATCCTGCCCGTATGTGTGACGCCGAGAAGCATATCGGTTTTGAAAAAGCTGGAATTCTGCAGTCGATTTATCCGGGCCATAATGCGAGTCAACCTTGCTCTTTTCTTCCCATC